>JAGAPM010000042.1 GCA_017623265.1 Lentisphaeria bacterium
ATCCGGCTCCGGCAGGAACGCAACGGCAAGCGTTTCCCGGATGAAAACCGGGGACCGGTGGGGGAAATCGTGGAGGTTATTGAACACGGCAGGAAAAGTGTGGTTGCCCGGCTGACCGGGAAACGTTCTGCCAGCCCCATGGATAAACACCTGCCGGAGGAAATCACGGTCAATACCCTGCCCAAGGGCGCCAAAGCCGGCGACTGGGTCAGGCTGACGCTGCTCAATACCGGTAAAAAAAGGACAAAACATCTTTATGCAGAAGGCACAGAACGGATTGGACAGTCCGGCACCGTGGCGGCAGATCTGAAAGCCATTGCCGCCGAGTTCGATCTGCAGGACAATGCGTACACAGAAAAGCAGAATTCCGCTGCGGGAAAGCTGGAACCGCTGGAGATCAAACGGGTCCGGTTGACCAAGCCCTGGACCATCACGATCGATCCGGCAGATGCGCACGACTTTGACGATGCAATCTCCCTTGCTCCCGGCAAAACAAAAGATGAAGTGCTGCTCGGTGTTCATATTGCCGATGTTGCCGCCTATATCCAGCCGGGATCGACTTTCGACAAAGAAGCGGCAAAGCGCTGTTTTTCCGCCTACATTCCGGGGATGTTCCTGCCGATGCTGCCCAAAGCGCTGACACAGAAGATGAGTCTGCGGGAAGGCGTGGATTCGCCGGCACATACCATCCTTTTCACCGTTGAGAAAAAATCCGGAAAAATCAAAAAAGCAGAACGGTTCCACTCCGTTGTCCGGATCAAAAAGCGACTGGATTACGGTACGGTACAGGCGTTTCTGGATGATCCGGCAAGCGCCCCCGCTGACTGGACCACGACCTTCAAAAGGAACTTAAAACAACTTGCAGATACGGTGCGGGCGATCCGGGCAGAACGGCAGAAACGGGAACAGTTTCTGGATATGCCCCTGCCGGAGATCCGTGTTCTCTGCGATGAAAAAACGAAGCGGGTGACCGGGATCCAACGGAAAGAGCCATGCGAAGCAGATGCCCTTGTGGAAGAATGTATGCTTGCCGCCAACACAGCAGTAGCCGGGGAACTCATAGCAAAACAAACGCCGGGGCTTTACCGGATCCATCCGGAACCGGATCCGGTAAAAATCGAACAGTTCAGCAGCATTTGTACAGACTCATTCCATTTCAACCCCGGCGATATTCTTTCCTCCCGGACCGCATGTCAGCATTTTCTGGCATCGATCCCGGAAGGCACCAAAAAGCCGGTGATTCTCTCTCTCTTTCTGCGCTCCCTGCCCCGCGCGTCTTATCAGGCGGAACCGGGGTTGCATTACGGACTCGGCAAAGAAAAATACGCTCATTTCACCAGCCCGATCCGGCGCTATCCGGACCTGCTGATCCATCAGCAGTTATGGGGCCTGGACTGCAACAAAGCATTGAAATCCAAGAAAAAACTGGCAGAACTGGCAGAGATCTGTTCCTTGAAGGAGGAAAATGTGGATAACGCCTTTTTTGCCGCAAATGACCGTTTGAAACTGCATTTTCTACAGGAGAATGGCGCTATGGAAAACGGGACCATGTTCGAGGCGGTCATCAGCCGTGTCACAGCTGCGGGAATCGTGTGCAGTATAGATGAACTGGGTCTTTACGGGTTCATCCCCCGGGAACGGCTGCGTGGGGGCGATTACCGCAGATCCAGCGTCCGGCGTCAGAAAATGTTATCCGGCAGCGGTCATAATTCCTACAAGACCGGCGACTTTATTTATGTGGCACTGGATGCCATAGATCCGGTTCACGGCACGGTAACATTCCGTCCGGCAATTTAAGACAAATATTTTCCGTTTTTTTCTCAAAATCACGCTTGATTTTGAGTGAGGGTTGTATATATTAGGCGTAGATCCTGTATCATGCAAAAAAACAATCAAACGGAGAAAAAAACATGGTCGTCAATACCCCCCCGATGGGCTGGAATTCCTGGAACACATTCGGCACAAACATTTCGGATCAGCTGATCCGGGAAGTGGCAGATAAATTTATTGAGCTTGGTCTGGACAAAGCCGGCTATCAGTATGTTGTGATCGATGACTGCTGGAGTCTGCGTGACCGTGATCCGGAAACCGGCAAGATCGTTGCCGACCCGGAAAAATTTCCTGCGGGTATGAAGGCGCTCTCGGATTATGTCCACTCCAAAGGGCTGAAGTTCGGCATGTATTCCTGCGCCGGTCTGCGTACCTGCGGCAACTATCCCGGCAGCTTCGGACACGAATTTCTGGATGCCCAAACCTTCGCTGAATACGGCTGCGACTACCTGAAGTATGACTACTGCTATTTCCCCCACGATTCCGCAAAAACGCCCAACACCTACCTTGTCATGGGCAACGCCCTGCGCGCCTGCGGCAGAGAGATCCTCTATTCCCTGTGCAACTGGGGACAGCAGGATGTCTGGACCTGGGCGAAAGCAGTCGGCGGCAATATGTACCGTTCCACCGGTGATATTTTTGACAACGCCGTTTCCTTCTCGGACATTGCCAAGAGTCAGCTGGATAAATACTGCTACTCCGGTGCGACCTGTTTCAATGACATGGATATGCTGACCGTCGGCATGTACGGCAAAGGCAACGTTGGCTGCCAAAAAGACGAAATGACCGCAGAAGAAAAGAAAGTCTGGTTCGACCGCTACTGCAACCAGTTCTCGCTCTGGTGTATCATGGGATCCCCGCTGATGCTGGGGGCAGACATCCGAAATATGGATGAAGATATCCTCAATCTGGTCAAAAACAAAGATCTGATCCGGATCAATCAGGACCCGGAATGCCGTCCTGCGTTCAAAGTGACGGATTGGGATCCGGCGACCAGCGTCGGTCTGGCAAAGCTGCTTTCCGACGGAACGATTGCACTTGGTCTTTTCAACTTCAATGAAGACGGCAGAAAAATGCAGATCCTCTGTGAATCGCTTGGTTATCCTTACGCCTCCGGTTACGACCTGATAGCACGGGATATCTTTACCGGCGAAGAACAGCTTCTGACCCGTGAAATGATGCTGGAAGATGTTGCACCTTACGGTTGCCGCATGTTCATTCTCACCCCGGTGAAGCGTGCGTGAATCATGCCGGAGATCTGCTATCGCTGCAACAGCCCGGTTGTCGGTGACGGGATCGGGCTGAATAAAAAACTGGTCAACCGTGGCACGGAAAAATTCCTGTGTCTGCGGTGTCTGGCTGCACATTTCCGGATCACGGAAGAAGAACTGAACGTTATGGCAGATCACTTCCGGGCTGCCGGTTGTACATTATTTTCACACTCAAAAAAGGAGATAGCGAACCAATGAAAAGTCTCATCATCGAAGGACCGTCCAAAATTTCCGGTACGATCGTACCGGGCGGCAATAAAAATGCAGCGCTGCCCATCGTGGCGGCATGCCTGCTGACCGAAGAAGAAGTCGTGATCCACAATATGCCGGAGATCGTAGATGTCCAGGTGATGCTGGATCTGGCGGCGAGTATCGGCGTCAAAGTGGAACGGAACGGCAAGACCGTAAAGATCCATGCGAAGACGGTCAACAGTGCCACGCTTCCGGCAAAAATGTGTGCCAGAGTCCGTGGATCGATCCTGTTTGCCGGTGCAGTGACATACCGTTGCGGAGAAGCCCATATCGGTCTTCCCGGCGGGGATTTCATCGGAAGACGCAGGCTGGACTCCCATTATTACGGTCTCCGGAAACTGGGGATCACTTGCGACATCCGGGAAGGGATGGCGAATTTCTCCATTGCCAAAAAACTGCGTGGCGCCGATATGTTTCTGGATGAGGCAAGTGTCACCGCCACGGAACAGATTCTGATCGCCGCCAGCGTTGCGCCGGGAAAAACGATCATCCGGAACGCTGCCGGTGAACCACATATCCAACAGTTGGCGGAACTGCTGAACAAAATGGGGGCAAAGATCGAAGGGATCGGAACAAATGAACTGAAAGTTCAGGGCGCCGAAAAACTGCACGGTGCGGAATATACGATTGATTCCGATCATGTGGAGGTAGCATCCTTCCTTTCTCTTGCGGCAGCGACAAAAGGCGGTCTTGACTTTGAAGG
>JAGAPM010000043.1 GCA_017623265.1 Lentisphaeria bacterium
CAGATATTTTTCCCGCATCCGTTTCCGGTGTCCGATCCGGGTATCCGCATCCTCCGGCATGATCAGCCCTTTCTCCGCAGAACAGTCATGGTTTCAAAGTGGGCAGTTGCGGGGAACAGGTCAAAGAGCTGCACATCGCACACTTCATAAAGACCGGACCGGGTCAGGATCTCCAGATCGCGCCGGAGCGTATCGGGAGCGCAGGAGATATAAAGGATCGATTTCGGCTTGTAGGCGAGAATCTTCTTACAGAGCCCGGCAGACATTCCGCAACGGGGCGGATCCACCAGGATCATGGTCTTTTCCGCCGGCATCTTCCGGGCAAACATCTAAAATTGTGCTTCGGCATCCCCCGCCTCATAACGGCAGCGGGAGGTAAGTCCGTGACGTGCCGCATTGACCTTTGCCGCTTTGATCGCCAGTTTATCCAGTTCGATCCCGCGCACCTGAAGCGAGTCGATCATCTTTGCAGCAGTCAGGGAAAGAACCCCCACCCCGCAGAACAATTCCAGCAGATATCCGGCGGCCCCGGCTTCGATCCGTTTTGCCGCCGCAGCCGCCAGTTTCGATGCCATGGGGACATTGATCTGGAAGAAGGAGTTTTCCGGCACAGAAAAGTCGCCGTGAGACCCCAGCTGTTCACACAGAAAACGGTCGGAGGGAGCTTCCGTATTGGGACGGATCTTCACCCCATCCCGCAGAGTCCAACGGAATGTAAGATGCGTTGCGCCGGCGACCGGGTCACCCGAACGGTATGCAGCCAGTGCTTCGTTGATACTGCGCCGGGCGAGAGGACATTCGGGCACATCCAGCACGGTGGTGTTGTCATCGCCTTTGTAGCCGAGTTTTCCATTTTCAGCCGTAAGACGGATCTTGTTGCGCCATCCGTAGCGTGAAGGGGCGGGAACCGGCGGGCGGATCCGGCTGCGGGTTGTCAACCCGCCCCGGAGCAGAAAACCTTCCAACTGACGCTGTTTCCACGCCAGTTCGGTTTCGTAATCCACGTGACCGTAGGAGCAGCCGGGGCAGCATGATCCGTTATCTGCGCCATTGATCGCAAGGGGACATTCCGGTGTGATCCTGTTTTTGACGGCACGCACCACGGAAAGGAGTTTACCGTAAGCAAAACTGGAACGGTCATCTGTCACCTGGATCCGTACCCGTTCCCCGGGGGCAGCCCCCCGGACAAAACATACTTTCCCATCCGGCAGTTTTCCCACACCGGCACCACCGAAAGCGAAAGCATTGATATCGATTTCAAAAATTTCTTCACTCATCATCGGGCATTACACTCAATTTCAAATCTCAACTCTGTACTGTCCTGAATAATATGCACTGTTTTTCCGAAAAATCCACTTTAAAAGACGAAAAATTTTATTCTTTTTTACGAGCGCGCAGTTGCTTTTTTCCTGATTTACAATTATAGTATAGTTTGAACAAAAAATCTCACATGACGGGAGAACACGCAAAAAATGAACAACCTGAGCAAAGATATACCGAAGACCTCACAGCTGGAACAGAAGCTGCTTGTGGCGCGAATCAAAGAACTGGAATCGCTCCCCCTGCCCTCCTGTTCCATGCTGGAGCTTTCCTCCATTCTCAAAACGGAGCCAGTGGACCTGACCGCCGTTGCAAACTGTCTTGCCCACGACCATGTGATGCTGGCACAAATGCTCCGGATCTTTTACCGCTCCTTCCCCGGAGTCAACCCCACATCTCCACTGGATGCGGTGGCAATGCTGCCCATTGACCGGATCCAGACTCTGACGTACATCCCCCACATTCTGGAAAACTTCGGCGAACGGGAAGTGCAGGAATGGAATCACGCATACAGCTGCCGGATCCTCATGGAAAGTATTCTGGATGACAACGGGATCGACAATCCGGAGCTGATCCGTGCGGCACATCTGCACGATATCGGCAAAAATGTTTTCCGGGACTGGTCACCGAAAAAGTACAAACTGGTCGAAAATCACGCAGAATCCAGCCGGGAAGTACCGCTCTACAAGTTGGAAAATGCGGTTCTGCAGGTTGATCATGCAAAAGCCGGTGCCGATCTGCTCAAAGCCTGGGGCTTCAGCGAGGCTGTCTGGCGGATCGTGGAACAACACCACAATCACGATGATGATCCCCCGGAAACATACGTTTTCGAAACCGCATTGCTGCAGTTTGTCAACTATATCGACTGCAAAGTGCGCGGTATCCCCTGCGAACCGCCCTCTGCCAAGCTGATGAAGAAAGCCCGGATCGCCGAAATTGATGAAGAAGGCTACCTCGGTTCTCAGAAAGCCCTGATCGACCGGCTCCGCGCCAACGATAACGAGGCGATCCGGAAATCGGTAGTTGCGAAAATGATCGAACTGGAAAAACAGAATCAGGTACCGCAGGAAGAAGCCGCACCCGAACCGGCGGCAGAAGAAGTCAAAGCGGAAGAACCGGCTCCCGCACCGGCGGCAGAAGAAGTCAAAGCGGAAGAACCGGCTCCCGTACCGGAACAGAAAGAGGAACGGGGGATCGCATTTTCACCCCGTTTCCGTTCGGCAAGTTTTTCCATCTCTGCAGGCAATGGATTCACCCCTGCTCCCACGCCGGAGGAAAGTCTTTCATCCGCCCTCAATGAGGAAGATGATGTGCTGGGGAATCCGGATTTTGATCCGGAACAGTATAATTCCTCCGATGTTCCCTCCACTACGGCAAAAAAGGAAGAGGAACTGCTCCAGAAAATGGGCTTGAAATAAGGTAAAAAAGATTCAGAAACATACAAACAAATATCAGGCAGAAATCCGGGACCGGATGGATGCCGGAAAGAACAACATGAGCGAAACGACTACAGAAGCACCCGTGAACTTTATTCACGCGATCATTGAAGAAGACCTGGCAGCAGGGAAGAATGGCGGCAAAGTCATTACCCGTTTTCCGCCGGAACCGAACGGTTACCTCCATATCGGTCATGCGAAAGCGATCTACATGGACTACCTGACCGCAGTCAAGTACGGCGGCAAGTTCAATCTGCGTATGGATGATACCAACCCCGCAAAGGAAGATACGGAATTTGTCCAGTCCATTCTCAACGATGTGAAGTGGCTGGGTGCCGATTGGGAAGACCGTCTGTACCATGCCTCTGATTATTTCGGGCAGATGTACGACTACGCAGTGGATCTGATCAAACAGGGCAAGGCATACGTTTGCGAACTCACGGACGATGAGTTCAAAGAATACAAGGGCAACCTGACCACCCCCGGCAAGCCCAGTCCGTACCGGGACCGCTCCGTAGAAGAAAACCTGGATCTGTTCACCCGTATGAAAAACGGTGAATTCCCGGACGGCAGCAAAGTGCTGCGTGCCAAGATCGATATGGCTCACCCCAACATGCACATGCGCGACCCGGCGATTTACCGGATCCGTCATGCGGAACACCACAACACCGGCAACACCTGGTGCGTGTATCCGCTGTATGACTTTGCTCACCCGCTGGAAGATGCCATTGAAGGGATCACCCACTCCATCTGTACGCTGGAATTTGAGATCCACCGTCCCCTTTACGACTGGTTCATCGAAAATCTGGATACGCCCTCCAAGCCCCGTCAGCTTGAGTTTGCCCGTCTGGCTCTTTCCTATACGGTCATGAGCAAACGCAAACTCCGGGAACTGGTGGAATCCCACTATGTCAGCGGCTGGGACGATCCCCGCATGCCTACGGTCTGCGCCTTCCGCCGTCGCGGCGTTCCCCCGGAAGCACTCCGGGATTTCTGCGAAAAGATCGGGATCACCAAGTTCAACAGTCTGACCGATGTGGCTCTGCTGGAACATTGCATCCGGGAAAATCTCAACAAGACCTCCCAGCGCAGAATGGCAGTTATGAACCCGGTAAAACTGGTCATCGACAACTATCCGGCAGGACAGGTCGAAGAAATGGAAGTCATCAACAACCCGGAAGATCCGGAAGCCGGCAGCCGCAAGGTGCCCTTCTCCGGCGAACTTTACATTGAACGGGATGACTTCATGGAAGAACCCATCAAGCAGTTCCACCGTCTGGCTCCGGGCAAGGAAGTACGCCTCCGCTGCGCTTACTTTGTAACCTGTACCGGTGTGGAAAAAGACGAAAACGGCGAAATCAGCGTGATCCATTGCACCTACGATCCCGAAACCAAAGGCGGCAACGCGCCCGACGGCCGCAAGGTCAAAGGCACCATCCACTGGGTCTCGGCGGCACACGCGGTGGACGCAGAAGCACGCCTGTATGACAGACTGTTCACCATTGTCGATACCAATGCGATCCCGGAAGACAAGGACTACAAGGAATTCCTGAACCCGGAATCCCTGAAGATCGTCACGGCGAAACTGGAACCCTCTCTCGGAACAGTCGAACCCGGCTTCAAGTGCCAGTTCGAACGGATCGGCTACTTCTGTGCGGATGAAAAAGATCACGTTCCGGGCAGCAAACCGGTGTTCAACCGGACAGTCACGCTCAAAGATTCCTGGTCGAAAATCGCCGCAAAGTAAGGAGAAAATGTTATGAACAGCGAACTCAAACCGGTCAAGAATTTCTACCGCAGGGAGATCATGCTGGATCTTCCGCCGGGATCCAATTTCATGTACCGCCAGTGCAACAATATGGGCTTTCTGGCAGACCCCTCCTGCACCATCTACACTGCCGGATTCGACACGGAATTTACCAGCGATGACGTGATCGTGGTGGGGGATGAAGTCAGCAACACCTACCTTCTGGCGGGAGCTGTGACGGCATACCGTTCCTTCACGTTCTTCACCCTCATCAAGAAGGCGGCGAACCAGCACAAGATCGAAGTGCGTCAGCCGGATATCATGGAAGGTGAAACACCGGAAGAAGTGGTCATTCTCCGGGGCAATGACTGGAAGAAACTGTTGGAAGACTACGCAACGATCGTGGCAGAACGGAACAATCTGCCCAAGTTCGGCGAAGGCAAAAATCTCACCGGATACTGCACCTGGTACTACTACTATGCCGATGTCACCGAAAAAGATCTGCTGGAAAATCTCGACGCCATGGCAAAGCACCGCTCTTCCTGCTACGCTGCCGATGTGGTACAGATCGATGACGGCTACCAGACTTTCCAGGGCGACTGGAATGATCAGGACGAAACCTGGCCCACGCCCCTGCCGGAAATTGCAAAGCGCATGACCGATTCCGGAATGCGCGCCGGGATCTGGCTCATGCCCTTCCTCGCCTCCACCGCCAGCCGGGTCTTCAAGGAACATCCGGACTGGTTCGTGAAGGATGAAAACGGCAACCCCAAAGTCAGCAAGGGCTGGTCTCCCCCGCCCGATGACCTGTGGGTGTGTCTGGATACCACCATTCCCGCCGTGCAGGAACATCTCAAAAATGTGTTCCAGACCTTCCGGAAGTGGGGGATCACCTACTTCAAGATGGATGGTCTCGGATTCGGTCTGATGGATGGCAAACGCAGCGATCCGAACGCCACGCCCCTGAGCGCATTCCGTCTGGGCATGAAAGCGATCCGCGAAGCCGTGCCGGACAGCTACCTGCTGGGATGCTGTCCCCCGTTCATGGCGTGTCTCGGCTATATCGACGGCGCCCGCATCTCCAACGATACCCGCGCCTGCCGCAGCGCCATCGATCACGTGACAAAGACCAACTTCGCTCGCTGGTGGATGTTCGATAAGTTCTTCCGCTGCGATCCGGACGTGGTCATCGCCCGTCAGGACCGGTCCACCGCCAGTATCGGCGACAACCGTCTCTCCATCATGACCGGTATCATGACCGGCGTTTCCATTACCAGCGACAATCTGAACACCATCACCTCCGACCGTCTGGAACTGCTGGGCAAGTCCGCTCAGATCCGAATGCGGGATTTCCGTCCCGCCGGGCACTGGGGCGCAGGCTGCTGGCCCGTGGCGTTCTCCGGCACCATCGACGGCAGAAAAGCCGGCGCAGTGCTCAACACCACAGATGAACCGGTCACGGTCAAATTTGAGGATATGGGGCTGGATCCGGAACAGGACGCCGAAGAACTGCTGCAGGATCTGGGCAAACGGAAATATGTCATTACCGTGGTACCCCACGACGCCGTGCTGCTGAAGCAGTAAGGTGGTTTGACAGGAAAGCCGGAAAGATTTTGCGGGGCAAAGACCTTTTGCAATA
>JAGAPM010000044.1 GCA_017623265.1 Lentisphaeria bacterium
ATGTCCCAGAACGCGGCATCCAGCGCAGCTTTGGCAAAGTTGTTTCCCCGGAAGTGTTCCAGCAGATCCGTTACCTCATCCGGATGGGAAAACGTCTTCCCCGTCAGCAGGGGGACCAGCGAATTTTTCAACAGGTCGATGGCGGATCCCACGGTTTCGTGGGCATAAAACGGCACTTTATCTACAGATGCCTCGCCCCAGCCGATGAGTCCATCCACGTTTTCAACTTTGACAAGCAGACCGTCTTTTTCCCGGATCTCGCCCGCACTGATGCGGAAGGGCATTTTCAGCGGAATCGTGTACGGATAAAGGGTAACGGAGCGGATTGCAAGTGTCATTGTAATTTCCCTTTCAATTCAGAATGAGTGCATGGTGTAAAGGTCTTTGTAATATCCGTTGAGGGCGATCAATTCATTGTGGCTGCCCTGTTCCACGATCTTTCCGTGTTTCATGCAGAAAATGCGCTTCGCATTTTTGACCGTGGAAAGACGGTGGGCAATAATGACCGTGGTTCTGCCCTGACAGAGCTTTTCCATGGATTCCTGCACATAAGCTTCGGATTCATTGTCAAGAGCGCTGGTCGCTTCATCAAAGATTAGGATCGGCGGATTTTTCAGGAATACACGGGCAATGCTGATGCGCTGTTTCTGCCCGCCGGAAAGCCGCACCCCGTTTTCGCCGCAGTTGGATTCGAAACCATCGGGCAGCGTCTGGATGAAATCGTAGATATTGGCAGCTTTTGCTGCGGCAATAAGTTCTTCTTCCGTGGCATCCGGTCTGCCGAAAAGGATATTTTCCCGGATCGTAGCGTCAAAGAGGAACGGCGTCTGCTGCACGATTCCCACATTGGACCGCAGGAGTTTCTGGGCAAAATCGGTGATCGGAATGTTATCTATGCGGATGGCGCCGGACTTCGCTTCATAGAAACGGGGGATCAATGCTGCAAGGGTCGTCTTGCCAGCACCGGATTCTCCGACAAGTGCAACCGTTTCGCCCGGAGAAACTTCCAGAGATATGTTGTCCAGCACATTGGCTTCTTCTTCCGTCATATCGTTATACTTGAAACAGACCTGATCGAAAACGATCCTGCCGGAAACGGGAGCGGGCAGGGCGGTGATGGCGTCCGGCTTATCCTGAATTTCCGGCTGTTCCATCATGACTTCATGGAACCGTTCAAAGGCAGCCATCCCCTGCTGGTAACGCTCCATGAATCCCACCAGCTGCATGACCGGCATGGTGATCTGGTTGGAGTACATGAAAAAAGTGATCAGTTCCGCCGCATTGGCTTTGTCCAGATAAATCAAACCGATCCCGAGGGCGATAAAGATGATCGTGTATCCGTGCATGAAAAATCCCATGCCGGAATGGAAAAACGCCATGGTTGAGAATACGCGCTCCTGCGCCTTGCGGTAGTTGTTGTTGACGTCATTGAAGCGGTTGATCTCAAAGTTTTCGTTGGTATAGGACTTGACTTCCCGAACCCCTTGGATCGCATTTTCCACCTGACTGTTGATGTCTGCCACTTCTTTGCGTACATCCCGGAAGCACTGTTTCATCTTCGGCAGGAACTTGGTCCCCCAGAGGATCATAAACGGAATAGGCAGCAGCGTCAACAGGGTCAGAAGCGGGTTGATGCAGATCATCACGGTCAGCCCGCCGATCAGCATCAGAACTGCGGAAATAATATCTTCCGGGCAATGGTGTGCCACTTCGGCGATCATGGTCAGGTCGTTGGTGATCTTGGACATGATATGACCGGTCTTGGTCTTGTCAAAGTAGCTGAAGGAAAGTTTCTGCAGATGCGTGAAAAGGTCCGTCCGCATATCTGCCTCCATCCGGACGCCCAGCGTATGACCGAAACGGGTCTTGATGTAGTTGGAAACAATATTGAACACGGTCAGGCAGATGATTCCCAGCAGACAGCACAGCAGCATGCGTATATTTTTCTGGGGCAGATAGGACTGGAACGCATTATAAACGATCACCGGCAGAGCCGTGGAAAAAATGGGGGAAAGCACCACAAAGATCATGTCCAATACCAGCAGTTTTTTGTGCTTCGGGTAGTAATGGACAAAGGTTTTCAGAATGGCGATCTGTTCTTTGAATGTAAATTTTTTGGGCGGTTTGTCACTGAAAAAACGGGGAGGCATGAGCGTTACTCCTGTCTGGTTAAAATTTGTTCCAGACATTGACGCCCGGCACATTCAAAAACCGGATCCGGGATCAGGTCAAGCTCCCCTTCCATTAGTGACGGCAGATCAAATGCCGAGACGCCGAACCGGTGGTCCGTGATCCGGTTTTGCGGAAAGTTATAGGTTCGGATCCGCTCACTCCTCTCGCCCGTGCCAACCTGTTGGCGCTTGCTTTCAGCGTGTTTTTCCGCTTCTTCACGCTGACGGATCTCCAGTAATTTCGATTTCAAAATACGCCGTGCGATTTCCCGGTTACGGATCTGAGAGCGTTCCTGCCGGCTCGCCACCGTGATCCCGCTGGGCTTATGAACGATCCGCACGGCGGAATCGGTCCGGTTCACA
>JAGAPM010000003.1 GCA_017623265.1 Lentisphaeria bacterium
AAGAAAGCGTAATACTGGCAGGTCTCGGTGATGTCGCTCTCCGGCACCAGCAGGGAATGATCCTCCTGACGGACGCCGTGATCCCGGAACCACATGCCGTCGAAAGACTGCTTCCGGATGGTCTCTTTGATGGCGGCGGCACGGTCGGCAAAATGTTGCTCCCCGTACATTTCCGCCATACTTTCCAGCGCCACAGCGTAGATCATATTGGTGGGATAGCTCACATCCTGCACAAATTTGTTTGCCATGCTCCACTCCACAAAGACCCATTTCGTCAGATTTTCCAGCAGACCATCGCTGTTTTGGAACGTTTCCATATATTGAATGAAAGCATCGAATTTGGGCTTGATCAGGGTGATAAGTTCCCGGTCGCCGCTGCGTTTCAAGTATTCATTGGTCTGGATGATCAACCACATTGCCCAGTTCGGGATAAAATTCTGATCGGTATGATCGCCGGGATAAAGCATGGGGATCGCCCCTTTTACAATGTATTCAAACTCATCTGCAAGGGCAAAGTTTTCCAGAAAGAACCGTTCCAGCAGGGTGCTGCCGGTAAGCATGAGGGAGGTCTGCGCGGTAAAGAAGCTATCGCAAAGCCACGCCGCCCGTTCCCGGCTGGGACAGTCGGTAAAGCAGTCCACGGCGTTGGCGGCGAAAGTCTCCCGTCCGGCATCGAAAACCGCCTTCAGATCCGGGTCATCGCACGGGAAAGAATAATCCCAGCCGAGGGGGCTTTTGTACTCCCGGAGCGAAAAATCCAGCACCTCCGCTGCGCCGCCTTCCATGAAGACTTCCGCATACTTGAGGGTGTTGGCTTCGATGGCTTCCAGTTCATACAGTCCCGGCTCCAGCAGATTCCAGAAGATGGCGTTGACCGCTGACTGACGGGTGGGTTCCACGCAGTTTCCGGGGGCGATCTCGGAAAACATCACAGTCAATCTGCCGGGGGTTTTGCAGTTCACTTTCAGCCGGATGAAACCGGTGTTGTTGATCCTGCCGCCGTAAAGGGTGCTGACAATGGATCCGTTTTCATCGTATGTCAGCTGTTTCAGGTCGGTATAGGCATCAAATTCCAGATCGCCGTGCCGGTAACACTTGAATGAGGGGCGGTCATCATAATAGCGATACTGCGTTTCCACCTGCAGATCCCTGCCCCGCCGGAAGGTACGGACCGGCTTGTAGCTGGAGTCCATTTTGTACTCCGGAAACGGCACGGTCCGGGGCAGATAGCGGCGGGCGGGGAATGTTTCCAGTTTCAGTTCCGCCAGACCGATCCGGGCAGGTTTGACGCGATACACTTCGGCAAACATCCGCTGATAACAATAACGGGAGACTTTCCGCACCCGTTCGACTGAAAGATCGTATGCGGTAAAATCTTTTCCGGTGCAGACAAGCACCGTTTCTCCCAGGCACACTTCCGCCTGAAGAAAACTGGATTGGTCCATGTAGTAATAACTGTTCACATTGCACCCGGAGACCTCGATCTCCAGCACATTTTCCCCGGCAGAAGCGTTGAACGGGATCTCATCGATCCGGAAATATCCTTTCGGACCGCGCGCCGGACCGTAGGCAAGGAACTCGCCGTTCAGCCGGACCCGGTAGAGCGTGGACCCGGTCAGGCGCAGGGTATAATTTTTTCCGGGTTCGCCGTTGAAGATGGCGCGAAACAGCACAAAATCGTTCATCACAGTGGATCTGCCCGCGGGCCAGACAGGAACGGCAGAAAGAAAAGAAGCGGTATTCATAGAAAAACTTTCTTACTTTTTGAGATATTTTTTGATGGCGTTATTGACCGCATCCCGCAATTTGTGCAGGAACGCCTGTTCGATGGGGAAGTCATTGATCTGCAGATCCTTCCCCGCTGTCTTCCGGATCAGTTTCAGCACCGCATCCCGTCCGGCAAGACTTTCCAGCAGCTGCAGTGCGCGCTGGTCCTGAAGTCCGGCAAAGAACACCTCGCTGCGGATGGAATCCAGCGGTCCCTCCGGTCCGGGATAGACGAGACACGGGTCGCCGGAATGGAAACCGGGATCCGGCTCGCTGCTCAGAGGATTACAGTAGACCCCCGTGTTTCCCCAGTTCCAGAAATTATATCCCCAATGTGCAAAGCCATCCATTTCATAGACATAAAGCAATGTTCCCATGATCCGGTTGGCGGAGGCGGGCATGGTGTGGATCCGGTTGCTGTACGGCAGGTCCGGTCCGCCGCAGTAATAGGTCCAGCGTTCGGGCAGATCCAGCGGCAGGAACTGGGTCAGAGCGTACTCGCAGGGAACGGGCAGTGCAATCAGACCTTCCGTAAAATATTCCGTATGGGATGCGGCTTCCAGCACACGGAAGCCCTTTATGTGCTTGTGAACGATGGCGGCGACCGCTTTGTACTGCGCCACGTGATCGCCCGCCGGTTCATCGGAGATATGGAAATAGCAATCTTCCGCAACACCTTCGGCTTTCAGGAATTTCACCAGTTCCGGCAGCATGGCATCCAGAAACTTTTTGTAAGACGGCGCCAGCGCTTCCACGTGCCAGCCGAAGATCCGCTGATCCTTTCTGCCGTCCACATCCGCCACGACTTTCGGCGAATATTTCGCCCCGCCCTGACTGAACAGGTGGGACATCTCAAAACACCGCACGCCACACTTGCGGGCAAGCCGGATCCAGCGTTTCAGGTTCGTGAAGTCAAAGCTGTATTTCCCTTTGTTGCGGGTGACTTTCACCAGCTGGGTGGTCAGGCGCTCCTCGCCGAACGCCGTATCCAATGCGGGCGTCACGATGGGCGTATAAAGCACATTAATCCCGTGCGCCACAAAGTTTTTCAGATACTTTTCCAATATCTTCCAGAACTTCGGTGTCCAGAGCGCCACATTGTACGCCTGCGCCAGACAATCGCAATGGAACCATTCCGTATGGGACAGCAGCTGGGGCGGCAGTTTGGCACCGATCACTTCCAGTTCAAACTTGACTGTGGCACTTGTTTCCTCATCCTCAAAGAGCGTGAACGCGAGGGGATAGCGACCCGCCTTGCAGTTCTGCGGCACATCCACTTCCACCCAGACGGCATACCAGACGAGCGGATCGGCGTAAAGGATCTTCTGCACATCATCTTTCAGAAGATCGGGAAACAGACCCGGTTTCGTGCGTTCAAATCCGACCTGTTCTTCCGGTTTCCGCATGACCACATCCCCCATCCGGGCAGTCGCCACATTGACGACCCGCAGGAGACGGATGTGTTTTTTCAGCGGGGAGTCCGCCACTTCCAGTTTCATCGGTCCCCGGACAAAGGTATTGCAGCAGTAGGCAAGCTGGAAACAGTATTTTTCCCCGCGCAGGGCAGAACCTTTTTTCAGCGTGAGGGCATGGACCGGTTCCGCATCGGGAAAGACCTTGGCGAGGGGGGAAACGAGGCGCAGATCAAGCATAAATCACTCCTGTTCAATGTATGAAATTTTCGATTTTCGGTAAAGATAGCAGTTCCCCGCCGAAAAATCAAGGGCAAAGGAGCGGGACAGGTAAAAATCTTCATACTTTTTTGTGAGGAAATTCATATTTTCCGGCTTGAAATCAACTGTCACGCCAGTATAGTAATCAAGTCTTCCAAAAACACAATCAACACGGAGAGAATCATTATGAAACATTCCCAGCTTGCAGCCCAGCTCTATACGGTGCGGGATTACGCAAAAACCACTGCCGATTTCGCCGGAACCATGAAAAAGATCAAAGCCATCGGTTACGAGGCGGTCCAGGTCTCCGGCATCGGTCCCGTTCCCGAAGATGAGATCCGCCGGATCTCCGAGGGCGAAGGTCTGACCATCTGCGCCACTCACGAAAGCGGCGCCACCATCATTGATGACGTGGATTCCGTGATCGCCCGTCTGAAAGCAATCAACTGCAAATATACCGCCTACCCCTGGCCCCATATCGTTCCGGCAACCCATTACGGCGCCGTGGATATGGCAAAAAAGCTGAACGCCAGCGCCGAAAAAATGGCTGCCGCCGGACTGGGTCTGTGCTATCACAACCACGCCATCGAATTTCAGCGGATCGACGGCGAACTGTTGCTGGATATTTACTACAACAACGCCCCTGCCCTGCTGGGTGAGATCGATACCTTCTGGGTCCAGGCGGGCGGCGGAAATCCGGTGGAATGGGTCAAGAAACTCGCCGGAAGAATGCCCCTCCTGCACCTGAAAGAATTTGCTGTCTCCGGAAACGATAAGCGCATGTCTTATATCGGCGGCGGCAATCTGGATTGGAAAAACATCATCGCAGCCGGTGAAGCGGGCGGCGTGGAATACTACATTGTGGAACAGGATGACTGCAACGGCATGTGCCCCTTTGAAGCCCTCAAACGCAGCTACGATTACCTCACGGAAAACTTTGTCCGGTAAGCAGAACTGACAAGCCATGGATTTTCAGCAAAAGTATTTCCAAAGGGTACCTTCTGCCCAGATTCTGGCGCAGCTGGATACGGAACTCTACGGGCTGATCCATTTTTCCGTCAACACCTTCACCAACAAAGAATGGGGTTACGGCAATCCGGAGGACGCTCAACTTTTCAATCCGGTGGAGTTTGATTCCGATCAGATCGTTTCCGCCGCAAAGGATGGCGGTCTGAAAGGGATCATTCTTGTCTGCAAGCACCACGATGGTTTCTGCCTGTGGCGCACGAAGACCACCACACACAATATCTCCAACTGTCCCTGGCGGGACGGTAAAGGCGATATGGTGCGGGAGTTTTCCGATTCCTGCCGGAAATTCGGCTTGAAGTTCGGGGTCTATGTGTCCCCGTGGGACCGGAACAGCGCCGTTTACGGCACGCCGGAGTATGTGAAGATTTTTGAGGAACAGATCCGGGAAGTCCTGACACAATACGGCGAAATTTTCGAGATGTGGTTCGATGGCGCCAACGGCGGCGACGGCTGGTATGGCGGAGCCTGCGAAAAACGGAATATCGGCATCGCACGGGATTACTACAACTGGGACCGGATCTTCGGGATCGTCCGGGAGCTGCAGCCCAATGCCCGGATCTTCGGCGGTCCGGACCTGCGCTGGTGCGGCAACGAACGGGGTCATATTCCCGCTGACAGCAGTGCAATGTACTTTCCGCCGGACCTCCTCGGAGGTACAAGCCCATCCCCGGCAGAACACTACGCCATGATGCAGAACGGCACAAAAGATGAACCCCGTTTCTTTATGGTTCCGGAGTGCGATTTTCCTATGCATCGGGGCTGGTTCTATCATCCTGAAAGTGACGGACTTTCCCGCAGTGCGCTGACCCTGCTCATGGATTACCTGAACACGGTCGGCAACGGCGGTCTTATGAATCTGGGGCTGGTGCCCGATAAACGCGGTCTGATCACCGATGAAGACTGCCGCAAGCTCCGGGGATTCGGCGAAAAACTGAAGATGCTCCGGGAGCAGAAAGTCTTTGAATTCAACATGTCCGGTGACGGTTCGTTCCGGTTCGACATCCCGGCGGATGCTCCGTTCAATGTGCTGGAACTGGTGGAGGATATTGCCAACGGCGAGAAAGTGGAAGAATATTCCATCAAACTGGACGGCACGGAACTGGCGTCCGGAAAGGTCATCGGAGTACGCCGGATCCGTCTGCTGAAAGAGGAAGTCTGCGGCAGAAAACTGGAACTGACACTGAAAGGTGCATCTTTTGTGCGCCTTACCGGTTGGCGTGCGGGGAAAGACCTGCTCACACCCGTGGAAGATCCATCAACTCGCTTCGATGACAAGGCACTGGAGGATGTGACCGGCAAGATCATTGCGTCCGATGCCGCCACGCTGACCATCGACCTCGGCGCACCACGGAAGTTCAACGGCTTTGTGCTGACGCCCGATCCGGATGATCTGGAAGGACTGCCCCTGCGGTATGCCATTCAAATCTGCAATGACGGAGAAAACTGGGAATGGCTGGCTCTGGATGAAGGTTTTGAGAACATTCAGGCGAATCCGATACCCCAGCGCGTCCGCCTCAAAAGTACATCTGCGCGATTCCTGAAATTCATGTCGTATCAGCCGGTCCGGGATGGTGCGCCAATGAAGATCAAAGCATTCGCCATTCTCCGGGAAGATTGAGCATTTCTGCAAATCTGTAAGTTTTACAAACAAATCTGTAAGTTTTTTTCGTTTTTTGCGTATGCAATTTTGAAGCAGGATGCGTAAATTAAAGCAGAGTCCGATGATTTTTCAACAATCAAGATAAAGGAAAAAATCTTATGGCAGACGAAAAACGCAATATTTTCGGCGGGAAAGAGGGATTCCATGCAGACGGGACCCGGAACATTTTTAACACAGAAAAACGGATCAAACTGGGGATCTGGGGTCTGGGCCGCGGTGGCAGTTTTGTGGCGTGCGCCAAAGATCTGAATATCGATGTGGTCGCCGGATGCGATTTCAGCCCGTACATCCGGGAAAAATTCTCAAAACATAATCCGGATGTGTTCGTAACGGACAACGAAGATGAATTCCTGAGCATGGATATCGATGCCGTTCTGGTGGCGACATTCTTCCCCTCCCATGTGGAACACTGCATCAAGGCACTGAACGCCGGAAAACACGTGATGTGCGAAGTCACATCCTTCATGAAGCCTTCGGATGGCGTCCGCCTGGTCGAAGCCGTGGAAAAGAGCGGAAAAGTTTACAATCTACTGGAAAATTATCCGTTCGCAAAGAAAAATATGTTTGCCCGGAAGTTGTGGCAGGACGGTCTGTTCGGGGAATTTGTCTATGCCGAATATGATTATCACCATGACTGCCGTACCCTCCAGTACACTTATGTGGACAGCTCCCCGCTGGAAAACGGTTGGGAACTGCATAACTGGCGTTCCTGGCTGAACGGCCATTATTACAACACCCACTCTCTCGGTCCCGTTATGCAGATCACCGGTCTGCGCCCCGTGGACGTTTCTGCGCCCCCGATCTCCGTAAAACAACCGGGCTGTATTCTGCCGGGCGGCCCCTGTCTTTCCGTTGTCAAAATGGAAAACGGCGGTATCATGCGGAACCTGATGGGGGCGTCCAGCCACGACACTCATACCAGACGGATCTGGGGAAGTAAAGGCGCATTTGATTTCTCCGAAGCAGAAGAAAAGATCTATTTCGGAGCCACCGGACACGGCAAAGGCTACAAAATCAAAACCGAATGGCCCGAACTGGGCGAACTCGCCGATACCATGGGCCACGGCGGCGGCGACTTCTGGGAACTCTATTACTTCGCACGGGAAATCCTCACCGGCGAAAAAGCACCGTGGAATATCTACGCAGCGTGCGATGTGACCCAGAT
>JAGAPM010000045.1 GCA_017623265.1 Lentisphaeria bacterium
AAAAGATAAAGCGGAACCGGGTTCCACCCATCGGGAATACGAACTCTGTAAACGTCTGCTCACCATAACAGGACCACAGATACAGGTCATCCATATAAAGTCCCTTCAGTTCCACGCCCTGGTTAATGAAAAATCCAAAACCCAGCAGGACTGCAAAGACCAAAAGCCCTTCCTTCATTTTATCAAATTCTTCTGCAATTCTGTTACGTAACTCCATTTACTATTCCCCTCGTACTTACTGCTGTTCTCCCGGCCAGTAGCACTGCGCAAATTCATACAGCACCGCCTCCGGGTCCTCCGGCACGACCGGCTCCGTCACAAACTTCGCCAGACCGTTGCCATTTTCGTAAAACAGATCCGTCAGATATCCCGACTCGATCATCTCGACTACAAATTTCCAGGCCTCTGTGCCCGGTCTTAAGTAGCCGCCGCAAAGATAAACATAGTCAATCTTCGCATACTCAAAGAAATCCACCAATCCTTTCGCGCTGGCCGATACATAGTAGTTTCCGCCGCTGCCTTCGATATCCGTATAGCTCTGCGCGTTACATGGGAACATAAGCATCTCCGGCTGATTTCCGTAAACCAGAACTCTGGTCTCCGGGTCCTCCGCCAGAATCTCCCAAATTTCCGCATTTCCCTTATGGATCATCTCTTCCTTCGCCTCTGCCCAGTGATCATAATAGCCTTTATGCGCCAGCTTGATCGGGCTTAGTCCCAATGTGCCGTCCCAGTTGCTGACCGCTGTCACCGTAACATTGAAAATCAGCACCGGCACAAGCAAGGTCACGATGGAGCCAGCTAAAACCGGCTGCTCCAGCTTTCCGATCACAATCGTAGCCAGAATCGCAAACAGGCAATACAGCAGGATGAAATAGTTTCCATCCACCTGCCACAGCAGATAAAGCGCCACCAGACTGACCGCACCGTTTGTCAGGAACATGCAGACCAGACATATGAGCGGGCGCACTTCCCTTTTCTTCACTTCCTTCATTCTCGCCAAAAGCGGCACCAGGAATAAAACAAGAAAGATCAAAAGCAGACATGTTCCCCAGGCGATCCGCACATGAGCCATATCTTCGCTGACCGGCGCCAAAAGCACACCGTAAAGGCGTTTCAGGAAATGCTTAAGCGCTGCCTTCAGTCCAAGACCGCCGCCGTTGGATGGCATGCTGTCGAACTTGAACGGATATTTCACCGTAAATCCCATCTTTGTCCAGATGGACGTGAACACCGATGTCACCGGGAGTCCCGTGATCATCCATGTCCGGTACCAGATCAGGAGCCACATGGCAATGGCCGAAATCCAGGAAAGGAGCATTGGCGTCTTTATCTTTACTTTAAAGGATTTGGTTGCAAACAAATAAATAAAAGCCGTTCCCGCCAACACTGTGGAAAACACCAGAGAAGTCGGCTTTAATACCATGGTCAAAAGGAACGCATTTCCCGCCACAGCCAGATCTTCCGTATGACGTTCTTCTACGAACCGAAGCAGATAATATGCCATGATCAGCTGGAAAAGCGCCGTCGCAGAATCCGTTTTTGCCGTGATACCCATATTCATGATTCCCGGAATGCTGGCAAGAAGCGCCATGCACAGAACGGAATGTCTGCGGCTTACAAAAAGCTTCGTAATTTCCCCGGAAACCACGAGAATTCCCATGGTCATCCACATCTGGAAACTCAGGAAAAAGCTGTAAGACGGAAGTCCGGAAATCGGAAGCAGCAATGTCTCCAGGCCTTTTGAATATGTATAGACTACATTGATACTGCCCAGGTTTTCATAAATTC
>JAGAPM010000046.1 GCA_017623265.1 Lentisphaeria bacterium
ATCGCAGCCTGGTGCTGTCCTATGTCTCATCTCGCATGCAAACCGCTTAAAGCTTCCGTGATCGGTTTTGAAATCAACAAGCCTGCGGATATTTATGCCCTGACGGACAAAGTGCGGAGGAACAGTTTCGATTTGCTTCAGGCCGATCACACATTGTCCGGAATTGATATCGCTCTGTGGGATATGCTTGGAAAGAAGCTTGGCGAACCGGTTTGGAAACTGCTCGGTTATGATCGTGCTTATCCCAAAACCGCTTATGCCTCACAGCTTTTCGGAGATACGCCTCAGCAGACTTATGACAAGGCTGTACAGTCCCGCAAGGATGGTTTCCGAGCCGCAAAATTCGGCTGGGGGCCGTTCGGACGAGGCACTGTACAGAACGATATTGCCCATATCGAAGCTGCCCGGGAAGGCCTCGGCCCCGATCTGGCGCTGATGATCGACGCAGGCACGGTCTGGGTCAACGACGTGGCACGTGCCGAGGCGGTGGTTCCGGCATTGCTCAAGGTCAAAGCGGTCTGGCTGGAAGAACCGTTTGTCTCGGGTGCGCTCAAAGCTTATGCCGCTTTGTCGGAACAGTCCGGCTGCGCCGGATTGCTGGCCGCCGGCGAGGGTTCACACGATCCTGATATGGCATATAATCTGATAGATTTCGGAAAACTGGGCTTCATCCAGATCGACACCGGGCGGATCGGCGGCATTTCTTCCGCAAAAAAAGTGGCGGAATACGCGGAGAGAACCGGAACGGTCTATGTCAATCACACATTCACAACCTCGCTGGCTCTCTCCGCCTCTATTCAGCCGTTTGCCGGATTGAAGAATTCGCCATGGTGCGAGTTTCCCGTGGAAAGCGCTCCGCCTTCACGCCTGCTGACCGTGAAACGGATCATGCCTGATGCGGACGGCAAAATCCAGCTGCCGGATTCCCCCGGGCTGGGCGTGGAAATCGATCCCGGCACCATTGAACGCTATGGACGGGAAGTCACGATCACCTATGAAAAACAAACCATCTGGAGCATGAAATGAAAGAGATACGGATTTTTGTTCCGCCTCCGGCGCTGCTGAAAAACGGAGAACCGGATGAACCCGGCATGATCCGGTATTTCAACTGGATGGCCGATCACGGGATCAACGGGCTGTTCCTCAACGGCAGCACGGGAGAATTCACGATTCTGACCGATGACCAGAAAGTCGAAACGGTCCGGATTGCCCGGAAGGCAATCGGAAACCGCATGTTTCTGATTGCCGGTGCGATCAGCGGTTCTCCCGAACTCACGGCCAAGCTGACCGAACGTTACAAAGAGGCGGGCGCCGATGCCGTTGCTGTATGTCCTCCGCCGTTTTTCAGGCATGGACAAGGAGGCATTCTCAGATTCATGCGCGAAGCTGCGGACCGTTCCGTTCTCCCGGTTTATCTGTATGATATTCCGGCGTTTACTTCCCCGATGACATTCGACACGATCGTAGAACTTTCCTCGCATCCGAATATACACGGACTGAAGGACAGTTCCCGGGATTTTGCCCGTTTTCAGGGCTTGATCTCCACCATCAAAGCGCTGCGGAGCGATTTCAAAATTTATACCGGATCGGAGGAACTGCTTCTCGCCAGTCTCATGTTCGGCGCGGATGGTGCAACCGTTGCAACAGGCGGCATTGAACCGGAAAAGATCATGTCCATTGTTTCCGCCTGGAAAGCGGGTGATTTCGAACGGGCAAAAGCGATCCAGTTCGAACTCCTGCCGCTGATCCGCAAGTGGTTTGTCAAGGATTTCCCCGAAGGTTTCCGCGATGCGGTCGCAGCAAAAGGTTTCCTGTGAGGATGAAAAAAATGAGTATGCCTGTAATTGAAAACGATTTTCTCCGGATTACGGTCGATCCGGCGCATGGCGGGCGGATCATCGGTTTTTGGGATAAACTTCGCGGAACAGAACAGCTTTGGTACGATCCATCCCGTCTGCCTGTGAATCCTGCGCTGGATTATGATGGTAATTTCGCCGGGGGAATGGATGAACTTCTTCCCAACGATCCACCTGAAGATGGATTCCCGGATCATGGAGAACTCTGGACTTTGCCGCTGAATTGCCGGGAGGGAAACGGGAAACTTCTTCTGCAGGGAGATTTGCCGCTCTGCCGTCTGGCTTACCGGCGGGAAATGTATCTGGCAGAAAATACACTGATTGCGGAATACCGGATCGAAAATACAACAAATCATCCACAGGATTTCTTGTGGAAACTTCATGCTGCATTGCAGATCGAATGCGGCGATGTACTTGACGTCCCGGCAGAATGTGTTCAGGCCGCCGACCCCGGAAACTGGTCCAAAGGTCTTCACGGCATGCCGTTGCGATGGAACGGAAAATATACAGTTCCTGAAATGGACGGTACATCCGATTTCTTTTATCTGACAGGTCTTACCGGCAATGAAATCCGGCTGACGCATGGGAATGGAACGATTTTCAGCTGCCAGTTCGATCCGGCAATTTTCCGCAGCGTCTGGATTTTTGCCAGTTTCGGACGCTTGAATGGAGCCCGGACCCTGATCATGGAACCCTGCACCAATTATCCCGGCACTTTGGCGGAAGCACGCAGCAGCAAGGTCTGTGCCAGGCTGAAACCGGGGGAATACATTCATACAAAGGTAACATGGACACTTCTACACGCATGAATAGGAGGATTTTACAGAAGAGGTAATTTCAAAAGGAAATTGCCTTAGAAAAAAACAAACGGAATGCTGGCTTTTTCAGTCATGGCGGCTTGAAAAAGATGAGTTTAATCGCTTACACAAAAACAAATGGAATTTCTGTCAAAAAGGTATTGACAGAGGTTCCCTATCTGTAAAGGTTGAAGATTTATGAAAGTACAAATCGTTTTCCGGAAACCTGTCTCAGGGAAGATATCCGTCAAATACGGAGTTCTGAAATCCGCTGATTCCTTTTCCGTCACTGACCGCCTGCTTGTTGAGACAGAAGAAGAAAGACTGAATGACGGCAGCTGCAGCACGATCATAACCGCAGGCAATTTCTCTTTTTTCCTGCGGGATGTGAATTCAGAATGTCCGGTTTTCGTACCCGATATCGGAGCCGCCGCTTTGCCTGAAAACGATCCGCGCAGCTATGATGAGGTCTGCGAGGATGTTTTAGGAAATCAACGTCTTGCCAGTTTCGCTCAGATCAATGCGGAGCCGGAGGAAAGTTTCGAACATGCGAAGATCGGGACGAGGGACCGTATTAGCCCGACCTGGCTCGGAACCGGACTCGATATCCGCGGATTCTGGATGGATATGCTGGATGCACGCGCTCCTTTCCCGGACAACATCTTCTTCAGGGACTACAAATTCTGGGGATACATCCGCCCCGCTGCGCATATTCACGGCACTAAACCTTCACCGGATGCCGAAGACCCCTACCATCTGGGTTTTCAGGTCGGAACAGGTCCGCACTGTGCCCCGGAGATCACACGCCATCTGGAAGACGGCTATCTGCCGATCCTCCATTCCACGCAGAAAGACGGCGATATTGAGTATCACCTGACAGCCTTTGTCACTCTCGAAAAGCATACCCTGTCAACGGAATGCGTGCAGGGTACTCCAACGGATATAGCGTATTCCTTCTGCGGATTTCCGTTCAATATCCGGCTGCCTCAGGATGAGATCGAACGCCGCCGCCGCAACCTCGACCGCAGCGAAGAACCGGTCCTTCTTGTGAGGATCCGTGCAAAGAACACTTCTGCTGCACCGGCTTATGCTTTCTTCACTGCCGGGCATCCGATGCTTTCCTGCTGTTATAATATGAAATACGCCTTCCGCAACGGTTCCTGCACGCTGGATGAATATGAAAACAAAACGGTCGTGCTGAACCGCCTGAAGGGAATGCCAATGGCGGAAGAAGAGATGTCCGTTCTGGTCATGCCGGGCGAAGATGCTGTCATGGAAATGATAGTGACGAACGGTCCGCTGCCTGCTGACCGTGCTGAAGCGTTAAGCAGGATCGACTTTGATGAACATTATGCGGCCTGCCGTAAATACTGGCTGGATTTCATGAACCGCACGGCGAAAATCGAACTGCCGGAAAAAGAGATCGAAAATCGCGTCAAAGCCGGCTTGATCCACCAGTATCTTGCCACTGTCGGGGAACAGACAGGCCCCCTGATGGCAGTCGTCGGACTCCGCTATTCTCCTATCGGTTCGGAAAGTGCGCCGATGATCATGGCTTATGAATGGCTCGGGCTTACGGAGACCGCCGCACGCTGTATCGAATATTTCCTTGGACAGCAGAACGAAAAGGGCGGCATCTTTGTCTATTACAATTACGAAAACGAGACCGGTCCGGCCTTGTGGTGCGCAGGCGAGCATTATCGCATCACCCAGGACAAGGAATGGCTGAAACGCAACGCCGCGGCGCTCAAGAAATCCTGTAACTATCTGCTGGAATGGCGCA
>JAGAPM010000047.1 GCA_017623265.1 Lentisphaeria bacterium
GCCACAACCAATGGCAACCGTACCACCTACCGGGATGCCTCCGGGCGTATCACCGGCACTGCCACGACCAACGGCAACCGTACCACCTACCGGGATGCCTCCGGGCGTGTCACCGGAACATCCACGGATCATGGAAACGGACGCACAACCTATCGGGACTCTTCCGGAAGAGTCCGGGGCAGTTCTTCAAAATGAAGGAGTTATACTGATGAGCGGGAAAGTTTGTTTGACGTTCGATGACGGTGTTTATACCCAGTGGATCCCGGTGCTGCCCCTCTTTGCACAGCACCGCGCACATGCCACTTTTTTCTTCTCCGGCACGGTGGATGACGCCATGCTGGACGCCATGAAAACGATCCAGTCCGCCGGACACAGCATCGGTTTGCACACGGTCAGTCATGCCGATGCGATTCCGTTCGTTCCGGAGCGGGGGATCGACGCCTATCTTGCGGAGCAGATCCTGCCCCAGCTGGAGCCGTGTCGTTCTGCCGGGATCCGGATCGGGTCCTTTGCCTATCCGAATAATCGTCACTCGGAAGAGACGGATCGGCAGTTGGCGCTGTATTTCCGCCGTTTCCGTGCGGGGCTTTCACCCTCTCCGGCGAAAGGCTATTGGATTGCAGATCAGGATCATGCTTATCTGGATCCGGAAAATCTTCCCGCTTCCCTCGGCGGCAACGGGATCGGGGAATATTATGCGACCACGGTGGAAAATCTGGATGCAGCACTGGAACGGGCAGCAGCGGAGGATAAACTGATCGTGTTCTTCTCCCATGGGATCAGCGAAAACGCACAGCATGTCCACATGAAAACAGCGTGGCTGGAGCGGATGCTGAAAAAAGCCAATGACCTCGGTATGGAGATCATCGGCTTTGATGAACTTTGAGCGTCTTCGTTTCCGTCAGATCACATTTTCGCCCGGATTCAGGGCAGTGACCGTTCCGTTCTGCACGAACTCTCCCGTGATGCCGTCCGGCAGGGTGATCTTCCCGCTGACAACGCCCGCTTGATTGTTCAGATTGAACGCAATAAATCCGGCGGGATGGATCATTTTTCCTTCCGCACGGGGCAGTCTGCCTAACTGCGGCGTGATCCGTACCGTTTTGATACCGGGTGAGGCTGGCCGGATCCCCACGATGGTGGCGTAATAGTGGAAGAGCGGATGAGCGCCCCACGCATGACAGTCCGACCGGGAAGGTTCCGGACATTCCCATGGCGTTGTTGCTCCCAGATCCACCTGATCCAGCCAGATATTCATGCGGTCTGCGATCTCGCCGCCGCGCCCGAATTTGCCCAGTGTTTCAAAGAGATAGTGGGAGAAATAGATCGTGGGTTCTGCCAGATCGGTCCGGGTCATGGTCTGATCCAGACAGGCGATTGCTTCATCCCCTTCCAATGCGTCGAAGAGCAGAGCGAGGCACTGGGCGTGACGACTGTACCGGGTGTGTTCCAAGTCATCGGCAAAGAGATGTTTTTCCGGTTCGTAAAATGCCTTGATGATGGCAACTTTCGCCTGTTCATAAAGCTCTTTGAAGTGAAGCTGCAGGAAAGACCCTTCTTCCTCCAGTTCCATGGCGGTCTTGACGGCGCCGAGGTAGAAGAGGTTGTAGATCGCTGTGACCGATCCGTTGGGCGCAGAGTTCGGTCTGCCGCCGCCCCAGCCCCGGACCCAGTCCACAAAGGACCAGCCGGGGAGATGTTCGATCAATCCGGCATCGTTGGTGTACTGATCGTGCAGAATGTGGATCATGTTCCGGACAGAATCCCGGAGAGCCTACAGATCTTTCTGTTCCAGACCGCGATACATGTGGTAATCTTTCAGCATGTAAGTCCAGATCATACTGAATGTGCAGCTGAGCTGAGGTCCGCAGCACGGATACCGCTCCGCCACCATGCCGTCCCAATCCGACCGTGACCAGTTGAAGAGGTCTACCGCCCGTTTCGGCAGACGGTGATCTTTGACTGTAACATAAGTTGCAAGACATTCCAGCCGGGTGTCGCCCACGTACATGAGCTGTTCGTAGTAGGGGCAGTCCATGTAGGTTTCGTGGGAACACATCTGCAAGCCCCGGAACATCATGGGGATGACCCGGTTCAAATTGTTGTCCGAAAACGAGATACAGGACTCCATCTCCATGGGATAACGGGATTCGATGAATCCGATCTTTTTGACTTTGACCGGAGCAGCGCCGCTCTTGAAATGGAGCAGCAGATATCTGCCGGCACACCACCAGAAGGTGCGGAAATCATGTTCCGATCCATCCAGCCGGTTGAAGATGTTGCCGTTGGAATACTGGCAGAATTTTTTGCCGAGGACCTTGCTGCGGTCATCCTTCGTATCTTTTTCATTATAAAGGGATTCTGCCCAGACCATGCGGATGAGGGAATCGCTGTCACCGCCATCCAGCGTTGCAGCAGCGAATCCGCAATAATAATTGTTGAGATCCACCAGTACCGCCAGTTCGGTATCGGCGGGAATGATCATTTCCGTGCCGTTGTCGATCGCCTCCTGCCATGCGGCAACGGCGGGATCGGATGTGTGTTCATCCGTCACAGGGACTTCCAGCCCGCAGCTGTTACGGAAGATTGCACGGACAGAGCATCCTTTCAGGTCATTGAATACCCGGAGCTGTTCGGGCATATCCGAGGGGAAGAGCTTGGGACCGGCAAACGTGGAGCCACCGTGATTGTCCCAGAAAGGACCGAGCACAATCTCCGCCTTTTTGTATTCATTCTGTTGGAAAAAACGGTCGGCGGAGATCACGGAATAATGGGTGATGGGTGCGCCCCGCCAGAAATTGTCATTGGGCAGCAGGAACCCCTGAAAAGAAAGACCGTCATATTTCCGGACCAGCCATTCTGCCACGCCGGTATTGAAAATCTCCGCATATTCCGGATCGGAGCATCCGAGGATGAATCCGGGATTGAACGAAAATTGTGCGGAAGGTACTTCCAGATCCGCCCGGAAATGCCAGCAGAGAACATTGAGTGTATGCGTGCCTTTTTCCAGCTTGACTTTGTACGAGCCGAAGGACCAGTGGTTCAAATCGCAGCGATCGGGACCGGCGCCGAAAAATTCGCCGTCCAGTGATGCTTCAAACCGGTTATCTGCAGAGATATGCAGCACCGTTTCAATATCTTTTTCCAGCGTGAAGGTGTTCTTGAATTCCACCAGCCCGCCGCATTTCTGCTTTTCGATGCAATGGATCTGCTGACCGTGGGAAACGGGAACATCCGGCGGTGTTTCCCGGGGATACCAGATCCATGCGGTCTTGTTCTTTTCAATGTCGTACTGAAGGTAGATATTTCCGTTTCTTGCATCCGCAGGAGCAATGCGTATCCGTTCAATTTTATTCATGTTTTGCCTCAGATATCAGTTTTCTTCCAAAATGACTTGATCATGGAATCCCAGCTGGGCGCCGGAGTTCCGGAGATCTGCTTCCAGAATGAGGGTGAGGAGGCGGTCTTCCACATATTCATCCGGCAGTTTGACGCGGCAGACGTCGCCGTAGTAGTCCGGTTTGGATGCGAGCAGTTTTCCGCCGTAATAGACTTCCGCCTTGCCCCAGAGATTGCGGAAGATCAGGGACTTTCCGCGCAGATCTTCTTCCGGGAGCGTGGCACGGAAGAGCATGTATGCTTCATCTTTCGCTGTGAAAAGAACGCCGGGACCGGGGGTGATCCGTTCCCATGAGTTCATGTCGTCCTCACCCACAAACAGATTGGGATCGGGCTTTTCCTTGAAGAAGGAGGACCGGATCCAATCGGTAAATGCCCGGAACCGGGGAGGATTGCCCACATACTTGCGGTCTGCCGTTTCAGGCAGGATTGTGATGACCGTTTCGGCAGGCTTCAGCCCCTCCGCTTCCGCACAGAGCGTGATCTTGCCTCTGCCGTCCACA
>JAGAPM010000048.1 GCA_017623265.1 Lentisphaeria bacterium
CCATCACCCGCGTTTGCATCGGACACGCCATCATGGTCACACCGCTCCAGCTCCTTCGGGCATACTGCATGCTCGCCAATGGCGGATATCCGGTCCAGATGAGGATGATCGATGCCATTGAAGATGAGAAAAACGGAAAAATCAAACAACCGTACTATATCGGCGAACAATCCATCTTCAAAAATCCTGCCACTCACCGGGAGGTGATCCGTATGCTGAAAACGGTCACAAAACCGGGCGGAACATCATCGCAGGCTGCGGTTCCCGGTTTCGAGGTCGCAGGAAAGACCGGTACGGCAAACAAGATCGAAAACGGCAGATATGTCACCGGAAAATATTTCGCATCCTTCTGCGGATTCATTCCCGCCGACAATCCGAAATTTGTGGTTGTGATCACTTGCGATGAACCGACCGGCGACAAGCGTTTCGGCGGATCCACTTCCGGGCCTGCCTTCGCCAGAATCGCAAAACGAACCCTGAATTACATGGATGTACAGCCGGATATGACCATGCAGGAATGGGAAAAAATGATCTCTGACGCCAAGAAACAAAGCCGTCTGGATATGATCAAAAGAGAAAATGACCGGCGTGCTGCGCTGGGGATGAAACCCATGCAGTAATTACGAACCGGAACCTTCTTCTTTCATCTTGCGCTGTTTTTCACGGCGCAGCTTGTTCCAGTAGTCCAGGCGCCGCTGGATCTCCCGCTCAAAGCCACGCTCCACTGGCTGATAGAATGTTTTACGCCCCATGCCTTCCGGGAAATAATCCTGTCCGGAAAAACCGTCTTCCGTATCGGGATCGTATTGGTAGCCTTTATTGTAGCCCAGTTCCTTCATCAGCTTGGTGGGAGCATTGAGGATGTGCATGGGCGGCGTAAGGGAACCGGTCTGTTTTGCTTCGGCAAGAGCCTTTGGCCATGCCTTGTACACGCTGGTCGACTTGGGAGCAGTCCCCAGATACACCACCAGTTCTGCGATCGCAAGATCCCCTTCCGGTGATCCGAGCCGTTCGTAAGCATCCCATGCGGAAATGGCAAACTGCAATGCGTTCGGGTCCGCCAGACTCACATCCTCCATGGCAAAACGGGTCAGACGCCGCAGCAGGTAGAGGGGATCCTCACCGCCATCGATCATGCGGGCCGCCCAGTAAAGAGCCGCATCCGGGTCGGAGCCGCGCAGGGATTTGTGCAGCGCACTGATGAGGTTATAATGCCCTTCCCGGTCCTTATCATATTGAGGCGCCCGCTGCTGCACGATCTTCATCAGGGCAGCAGAATCAAGCACTTCATCTTCTTTGGTCAGGTCAAAGACCGTTTCGATGAGATTGATGAAATATCTGCCGTCGCCGTCTGCCAGCTGCAGAAGGGTCGCGCGTGCTTCATCGGTCAGCGCCAGTTTGCGACCGCTTTCCGCTTCGGCACGGAGAACGATCTTTTCCAAAGCCGGCTTATCCAGATGATTCAGCACAAAGACTTTGCACCGGGAAAGCAAAGCGCTGTTCAATTCAAAGGAGGGATTTTCCGTAGTTGCACCGACCAGCACAACAGTTCCGTTTTCCACATAAGGCAGAAAACCATCCTGCTGTGCCCGGTTGAAACGGTGGATCTCATCCACAAAAAGAAGAGTACCCTCCCCTGCCAGACGCCGCCGTTTTGCATCATCAAAAGCCTTCCGCAGCTCCGCGATCCCGGAGAAGACAGCGGAGATGGCTACAAAGTGCATATTGGTATGCTGCGCCATGATCCGGGCACAAGTCGTCTTACCGCATCCCGGTGGTCCCCAGAGGATGAAGCTGGAAAGTTTGTTGCTTTCGATCATCCGCCGCAGCGGACCATCCGGTCCCAACAGATGATCCTGCCCCACGATGTCGTCCAGACTTTTCGGGCGCAGACGATCCGCCAGCGGACGCTGGATATTGCTCGCAAAGAGGGAATCGGTCTCTTCCTCAAAACTCATAATACGCCTTTGGTGGAAGGCACACCCTTGACCCGGGGATCAATGCTGACCGCTTCGGAGAGCGCACGGGCAAAGCCTTTGAAAATGGATTCAAAAATGTGGTGCGTTTCGCCCGCCGCCAGCATCTTGATGTGCAGATTCATGCCGCCCTTTACGGAAAGAGCGGTAAAGAATTCTTTGAAAAGGGCAGTATCCATATCCTTGATGAAGGGGGCGGGAACAGGAACATCGTAGACAAGATACGGTCTGCCGGAAAGATCCAGAGCGACCAGCGAGAGGGTCTCATCCATGGGCAGCAGGAAGTTTCCGTACCGGCGGATCCCGCACTTATCACCGAGAGCCTGCATTATGGCTTCTCCGAGCGCAAGCCCCATATCTTCCATGGTGTGATGGCAGTCCACTTCCAAATCGCCTTTTGCCTCCACGGTCAGATTGAAATTCCCATGCTTTGCAAAAAGGGTCAGCATGTGATCCATAAATCCGATCCCGGTGGAGATCGTGCTGATGCCTTCACCGTCAAGATCGATCGTTACGAGAATGTCGGTTTCCTTTGTGGTGCGTTTTACACTGCCTGTTCTCATCGTGAGACTCCTGTAAATTTTATGTTATTGTTTCTGTTCAGATGATCCGTTTTTCCGTTTCCGCATCAAAAAGATGCGCCCGTTTTCCACAGAGCGCCAGATCAAGCTCATCTCCCACGCTCACATTCCGGTGTGCATCCACTCGGGCAATACAGGAAGATCCGGTTCCCGCATCCAGGTAGAGATAAGTCTCTGCCCCCATGGGTTCCCGCACTTCCACTTTCGCATGGAGTCTGGCAACGCCGGATTTTTCCTCCTGTTCCGATCCGATATCCTCCGGACGGATCCCATAGATAACGGTCTTTCCGGCGTATTCTTTCAGGGCTTCTGTCCATTCCGGCGGCAGCGGGATATTGACGGAACCTGCCCGGAAAGTAAATGCCCCGTTCTGCTCCTGCAGTTCACCGCGGATCAGATTCATGGGCGGCGTACCGATAAAACCGGCAACAAACAGATTCGCCGGATTATCGTAAATATTCATGGGCGTATCGACCTGCTGGATCACGCCGTCTTTCATGACGCAGATCCGGTCGCCCATGGTCATGGCTTCCACTTGATCGTGGGTCACATAGATCATGGTCGCTTCCAGCCGGGTGTGCAGTTTGCTGATCTCCGCCCGCATCTGAACGCGCATCTTGGCATCCAGATTGGAAAGCGGCTCATCAAACAGAAATACCGCCGGCTTCCGGACGATCGCCCTGCCCACTGCCACGCGCTGACGCTGTCCGCCGGAAAGTGCTTTCGGTTTCCGGTCAAGATAATCGTTCAGACCAAGGATCTCCGCCGTCTCACGGACTCGTCTTTCGATATCGGCTTTGGGGATCTTCCGCAGTTTCAGTCCGAACGCCAGATTTTCATACACGGTCATGTGGGGGTACAGCGCATAATTCTGAAACACCATGGCAATATCCCGATCCTTCGGGGGAACGTTGTTCACCACCCGGTCCCCGATCCGGATCGTGCCGTCACTGACATCCTCCAGACCGGCGATCATCCGCAGCATGGTGGATTTTCCGCAACCGGAGGGTCCGACCAAAACCATAAACTCACGGTCCTTCACGTCCAGAGAAAGCCGGTTGACGGCAAGCACGCCGCCTTCGTAGACTTTACTGACATCGCTGACCGTTACATTTGCCATTGCCGTTCGATTTCCGTTCAGTTCTGCTGCTGTTTCCAGTAGGGCGAGATCTCACGCAGACGTGCAATCACCGGCGGCAGCACTTCCAGCACCCGGTCCACTTCCGCTTCCGTGTTGTAACGGGAGAAACTGAAACGGATCGAGCCATGTGCTGCCGTGTACGGAACACCCATGGCACGCAGCACATGAGAGGGTTCCAGACTGCCCGTAGTACAGGCACTTCCGCTGCTGGCACAGATATTGTGCATGTCCAGCAGCATCAGAATGGATTCGCCTTCGATGTATTCAAAAGAAATGTTCGCCGTGTTGGGCAGACGGTGTTCCACATCCCCATTGATCCGGACCGCGGGAATGGTGGCAAGAACACCCTGCTCCAGTTTATCCCGCAACGCACGGACGGCAGTATTTTCGTGACCGATGTTTGCCAGCGCAAGTTCCGCCGCTTTGCCAAGCCCGACAATGCTCGCCAGATTCTCCGTACCGGCACGCCGTCCATGTTCCTGATGTCCCCCGATGATATACGGATGGTACCGGACACCGCGTTTCACGTACAGCGCACCGATCCCTTTCGGTGCGTGGAACTTGTGACCGGAAAGGCTCAACATATCGATGGGCAGTTCCGCCAGATTCATCGGAACTTTTCCCACAGCCTGCACCGCATCCGTATGGAAGAGAGCGCCGTTTTTCCGGGCAAGTTCGCCCAGTTCGATCACGGGCTGGATGTTGCCGGTCTCGTTGTTCGCCCACATAACGGAGACAACTGCCGTTTCGGAGTCAATCATTTCTCTCGCGCGGTCCATATCCAGTCTGCCTTTGGAATCCACAGGAATGATGGAGACTTTATAACCGTTCCGTTCCAGTTCTTTTCCCAGATTCAGCACCGCAGGATGTTCCACCTTGGAGATCACAACTTTTCTGCGTTTGGGGCAGATGGAAAGCGCCGAACGGATCGCTGTGGTATCGCTTTCCGTACCGCAGGATGTGAAAATGATCTCGGAGTTCTGCGCACCGATCAACGCACCCAGCTGCGCACGGGCTTCTTCCACCTTCGCTGCAAGCTGTCCGCCGAAACGGTGAATACTGGAGGGATTGCCGTAAAATTCCGTCAGATAAGGCGTCATCGCCTCAAAAACTTCAGGAGCCACACAGGTGGTCGCATTGTTGTCCAGATAGATAATATTGCTGCTCATCTTACTTGACTTCCTCTACCTGCAGGTCGGCACAGACCAGTTCCTGAAGTTTGCCTTCCACCAGTTTTTTCAGCGTGAGAGAGGCATTGGGACATGCCGCACATTGGGCAGAACAATTAAAATGGGAAATAGAAAGGAAAGACATAAATGAAAACATTTCAACCAGCAATTAAATGGAGTGGAAGCAAAAGAAGCCAAGCCTCAAATATAGTAAGTTTTTTTCCACGGGAAATTGATACTTATTACGAACCGTTCTGCGGTGGATGTTCTGTATTAAGAGCAATTTTTAATACGGATATTAAGGTTAATAATTTTATATGTTCTGATATTAATATAACGTTGATTAGCCTAG
>JAGAPM010000049.1 GCA_017623265.1 Lentisphaeria bacterium
ATGTTGCCCTCAAGGCAGTGACGATCACCGAACCGCACTTTGTGGGTCACTTCCCCGCACACCCGATCATGCCGGGCGTGCTTCAGGTGGAAGCCATGGCACAGCTGGCGGAAATCGCCGTATGGGAACGGCTGGACCCGGAACGGAAGTACGACCTTTACATCAAGAGCATCAGCAAAGTGAAATTCCGCAAGCCCAACGAACCGGGCGACCGCATGTTGATCGATGTGAAAGTCACCGCGATCACCACGGAAGAAGCAACCATCGTTGCCACAGTCACCAACAATTCCGGTCTTGCCTGTCAGGGCGAACTGGTCATGGGCATCCGGGAAAAGATCACGGAAATCGCCATGCCTGCCCTCTTCAATGAGTTCGACAAAACCGCAGAGATCGCCCTCAATGTGGATCAGGTCATGCAGTACATCCCCCACCGTTTCCCCTTCCTCTTTGTGGACTATGTGGCGAAGATCGACGGCTGCCACTTCACCGGCGTGAAGAACGGTACTGCTTCCGATCCCGCATTCCGAATCTACAAAGACGGTTACAGCGTGCTTACCGGCTCCGTTCATCCGGAGATCGTAGCACAGGCGGGCTGCGTCCACATGCTCACCAATGAGGCAAACAAGGGCAAACTCGCCTACTTCATGGGCATTGACCGCACCGACTTCTACGGTGCAGTCCTTCCCGGCGACCAGATGCGTCTGGAAGTGGAGATCCCGGATACCACCAAGCGTTTCGGCAAGGGCGAAGGCTATCTCTATGTGGATGACAAAGTCATCTCCAAGACCAACCTGACCTTTGCGATCGTGGACGCCTGATCCCATTCAAAAAACTCTAAAAAACGGGAAGGTGCGGTAAATCCGCCCTTCCCCCTGTAAATCATATCCTTGCAACACATGAGGAGGGTTTCCATGCTTCTCGCAGAAAAACGCCTTGCCTTGATGAAGATCGAACAGGGGGACAGCAATGCCCAGACCTGTTACGCCGCAAAGGAACTGAAACACTATCTGGAAATGATCACCGGGGCTGTTTTTGATATTGTCTCCGGACCGGTCACGGATTCTCCCCGCATCCGGATTTCCCGTCAGGATGAGCAGGGCTACGACGCCTTCACCCTGCAGACTTCGGACGCCGGACTCGACATCTCCGGCGGGATCCGGGGTGTGATTTACGGGGTCTATGAGTTTCTGGAAAAACTGGGCTGCCGGTTCTTCACGCCGCTGGATGAAAAGATCCCCGTCTGTGAAGACCTTGTGCTGCCGGAACTTTCCGAAACGCAGAAACCGATCCTGGAATACCGCCTGCACAATACCAACGACTTGAGCCGGTACAGACGCTTTGCGGTCAAATCCCGCATCAACGGCGGCAATATTCCGGAAAAATTCGGGTCATCCATGAAATATGCGCTGTTCGTCCACACGCTGGAGACGCTGATCCCCCAGAAACTTTATGCGGAAAGTCATCCGGAATATTTTCCGCTGATCGACGGCAAGCGGTTTCTGCCGGAAAATCCCCATATCAACCAGCGCTGTCTCACGAATCCGGAAGTGCTGCAGATCGCCATTGAAAATGTGCGTAAAACACTGTTGGCGAAGCCGGATTGCCGGATCATCTCCATCTCCCAGCTGGACAACTGCACCAACTGTCAGTGTGAAAAATGTCTTGCCGTTGACCGGGAGGAAGGTTCGCCCGCAGGCACGCTTCTGCGGTTCGTCAACGCCATTGCCGACGCATTGAAAGATGAATTTCCGGAAGTGATTTTTGATACTCTGGCGTACCAGTACACCCGTCCGGCACCGGTCAAGACGAAGCCCCGCCCCAATGTGTGCGTGCGGCTCTGCTCCATTGAGTGCTGTTTCTCCCATCCCTTCGGCAAGTGCAGCGATACCACAAGAGGGGTGGAGCATCCGGACGGCACCCGCTCCGACTTTGTGACAGACCTCCGGGCATGGGGAAAAGTCTGCGACCGTTTGTACATCTGGGACTATGTGACCAGTTTCAGCCATTATCCCGCGCCCCATCCCAACTGGCATACGCTCCAGCCCAACCTGCAGACACTGGTGGAAAACAATGTAAAGGGCGTTTTTGAACAGGGCAACTCCCAGATCGGCGGCGGTCCGGATCTGGTGGAACTGCGGCAGTATCTGATCTCAAAACTGTTGTGGGATCCCTACTGCGATGCGGAAAAACACATCACCGAATTTCTGGACTTTTACTACGGCGCTGCCGCTCCCATGATCCGGGAATATATGGAACTGGTCTGCAAAAAATGTGAGGATGAAGACATCCACGTGGGCTTCAACGACCGCCCGGAAAAACCATTCCTTGCAGAAGATATGCTGGATCAGTACGACGCCATTCTGCAGCGCGCCGCCGATGCGGTGGCGGGCGACATCCTCCGGTCCGTCCGGGTCCGGAAAGTACAGTTCTGTCCGCAATATCTGCGTTTGAAACGGAAAGCCATGCTGCAGGGCGAAACAGATACCGCTGAACTCAATGCTTTCTTCACAGAATGGCGCGCTTACGGCTTCACCCGCATCCATGAATGGGTCAGTGCGGAAACGGCGCATCAGGCATTCCTGAAGGGCATGTGGCGCGGCGAAGAACTTTACAAACACTGGATGGAAGAAGGTCCGGAAGAACAATAAAACAACAAATCTGATCAAAATAAAGGAAAGATTTGCTGATCGAGCATCTCAACGATTGGGATCTGTATCTGGAGGCGCTGCAAACGGTCCGGCAGCTTGCGCTTTCCTGAGTGCGTCCGTGGTCAGCGGCTCTCCCCGCAAAGCAGACAACCGTTCCAGATAATCCGCTGCCGGGACTTCAACGGCACCGAATGACTCTGTCATGGGTGTGATCATTTGGGTATCAATAAGTTCCACTCCGCAGCGCTGCAGCACATCCATCATGCCGAGGAAGGCGAATTTGGAAGCGCCGCTGACGTTGAAGAACATGCTTTCCCCGCAGAAGATCCTGCCCAGCGAAACGCCGTAAAGTCCGCCGCAGAGTCTGCCGTTCTGCCACGCCTCAAAACTGTGCGCAAATCCCTCCCGGTGAAACTGCCCGTAGGCAGCGACCAGTTTCCGGGTGATCCAGGTACCATCCTGTCCGGGTCGTTCCGCCGCGGCACAGGCACGGATCACATCATCAAAAGCGGTATCGATCCGCAGCTCAAAAGTCCGGTGATATTTTTTCAGTTCCCGTTTGACGCCGTGAGGAATATGCAGATCCGCCACCGGCAGGATCCCCCGCGGATCCGGAAAACTCCACAGCACACTTTTTTCTTCGCAGGGCCATGGAAAAAATCCGTTCTGATATGCGGTCCGGAGCATATCCGTATTCAGATCGGCAGAGATCGCCACGATCCCTTCATCGTTTTCCGGTACGGCATAAAATGTAAAATCTTCGTTCATCTTCGATCCTTCTGCTTCCGCACACTATAGCCTGAGAAACCTCAAAATACAAGCCGGAAAAAGAAATTCCCGAACCGCATCCGGCAAAATGGCAGAAAAACACATGAATCGCTTGCAAATGATCCGGTTCGGTGCTACATTTCCGCATAAGATCAAGAATCAAAGGAAAACACATGGGTTGTCTGCTGAAAATTGTTACATTTTTTCCAAAACTGCTGCTGAAAATCATTCTTTTTCCGGTCAAACAGCTTTTCAGCTGCCTGATGACTCTGCTGACTGTACTGATCATTCTGGCAGCTCTCGCCCTGTATTTTTACAAGAAAAATCCGGAAACGGTGGAAAAACTCCAAGCCATTCCGGAAAAAGTGGAGTCTCTCCGGATCCCCGAAAAAGTGGAAACGATCCGCTCCATTCCGGCAAAAACGGAATCCCTCCGTTCCGTTCCGGAAAAAATCGAGCCGTATATCCCGTAATTTTTCTGTTTTCGACTGTTTTGCTGCTTGAATTTTTATCTGCAAACAGTATATTCCAAAACAGGATTCAACCATAAAAACACCGGGATCTGCAATATGAAAAAATTTGGTTCTCTTGCCTGCCTTCTGCTCCTGCTCTGCCTGCTGACCGCCTGTGCCTCCGACCGGATCTGGTTGGAACAGGATCCCGGCCTCGGATGGTATCCCACCCGTGTGGAAAATGAACTCGCCGGACCGGACCCGCTGGAGGGATTCAATCGTACTATGTTTACGATCAATGATTTCTGCATGGAATGGATCGCCGATCCCGTTGCGCGCGGCTACGGTTCCATTATGCCCCGTCCCGCAATCAATGCCATGGAACGGGTCTGCCTCAATCTGGAATGGCCCGCCCGGTTCATCACCACTCTCGGGTCTGCCGAATGGAAAGGATGCTGGGATGAAACCTGCCGTTTCTTCATCAATACCACGCTGGGCATCGCCGGGATCTTTGACGTGGCGGAATGGTGGTTTGACATCCACTCCACCGAATCCGATTTCGGGCAGATGTTCGCCATCTGGGGCATCGGTCCCGGCTGCACCTTCGTTCTGCCCTTCTGCAAGGGAACAAATGTGCGCGATACCGTGGGATTTATCTTTGACTGTGCGTTCGATATCAAGACATATCTGCCATACACCTACCTCGCCACCCTCAATCGTTTTGTTGTCAATCAGCAGGCATACGCTCCCATTGTCAAGGGCAGCAGCGACCGGTATAAAACCTTCCGCTCCATGTACACGATCTACCGGGAGAATCAGCTCGCCCGCTGGAAGTATGCAAAACTCAATCAGCTGGATGATGAAAAAGAAGCCATGTTCGATGAAGAGGGCATCCACGATCGGTCTGCGCGCGTTTTATAATTGCTCCGCTTTGGAAAGTGTTACCCTTTCGGATACGCTGACAACCATTGAAAACTCCGCATTTCGCGCTTGCAGTGCGCTCACGGAAGTGCTGATCCCGAGCACAGTCACGAGCCTTGA
>JAGAPM010000050.1 GCA_017623265.1 Lentisphaeria bacterium
GGTGTGACAGCGCATTGCTTCTGGCGGTCCTTGCCCGTCTGCGGCAGGAAAGATCCTTCCCGCTTCTGGCGGTTCATATTCAAACACCTCTTCAGACGGCGGATGAAGCAGAGCGATGCCGCAAACTCGCCGATCGTTTTCAGGTGGAGCTTCTGACCATTTCCCCGGATGTTATGAGTTTGCCTGCCGTATGCGCAAACCGCCGTGACCGCTGCTATCATTGTAAAAAAACGATCTTTACCGCCTTGTGCAGCGTCGCGGAAGCACATCAGATACACTTTGTGATGGATGGAACCAATGCCGATGACTGCAAAGAATTCCGTCCCGGACGGAAGGCTCTTGCAGAGCTGGGCATTTTCAGCCCCCTTGCTGAAGCCGGATTGACAAAACAGAATGTACGCCGCCTTGCGGAAGAATACGGTTTACAGGAGGCTTTCCTGCCCGCTTCCGCCTGTCTGGCAACCAGATTCCCCTACGATGTCACTTTGACGGAAGAAGCCTTGCGGCGTGTGGCTCTGGCAGAAAATTTTTTACGCCGTTTTATCTCCGGACAACTCCGTGTCCGTGTTCACGGCGATCTGGCAAGGATCGAAGTGGATCCGCAGGATTTTCAAACGGTGATCAGTGCCGGGAAAGCGATCACGGAGGCGTTCAAAGAATTTGGTTTTATTCATACATCGCTTGACCTTGCCGGATTCCATTCCGGTTCTTTTGACGCCTGACTTGTTTGACGCTCTGCATTTCAGCAAAGGAATCCAACCAAAGGAGAATGGATCATGTCTGAAATGCAAAATGTCGCGGCGCTCTGCCGCCGGATCCCGCTGTCCGTCAACAGCAGTACCCAGAGGCCGGTCATCCCCGATGATCCGGAAACAGAATTACGAAGCAGTGAGCTGCCGGAACTTGTTGTCGGGGAAACCGTTGTGTTCTGCCTTTCATTTCTTGATCAGGAAGGTTCACCACTCGTATTTTCCGGAAATGAGGTCTTTGAACTTTCCGGCGACTGTGATTACGATCGGGAAAACGGATTGATGTTCTATGCCGGACCGGATCAGTTGAACCTTCCCGGAGATTGGGCGGATGCGGATCCCGCACAGGGGAAAATCGCACTCCGGGTCAACTGCAATACGGAAAATTTTGTCGCAAAACTCGGTGAAAAAAAACAACTGCCGGTTTCGATGGAAGTCCGCATGACGGCAGCTGATGCTGTAACCCGTTCCATCCTCCTGCGGTCAACGGCAACGGCGGTCAATTCGATCCATCTCAACGAAACTTTGCCGGAGGCGATCAAACCGGAATATTATACAACCGGTCAGGTCGAAGCCCGCCTGAATACAAAGGCGGATCAGGAACATACGCATGCCTGCAGTCAGATTCCTGATTTTGAGTCCGCTGTTGCTGGACAGATCGCACCGGTGGAACAGCACCTGAACGCGAGGATCAATGAAAGGGCGGAAGCCGGTCATACCCACGAACAGTATGCCGAGTCTTCCCACATTCATGAGCAGTACATCGAAGCGGCGTTTGTAGAAAATCGTGTCTCTGCCGCCATGCCCGCCGGCACGGTCATCGCCTATGCCGGAAGCTCTGCACCGTATGGTTTCATCGCCTGTAACGGGGCAGCAGTCAGCCGGGAGACATACGCCAGCCTCTTTGCCGCAATCGGCACGCTGTATGGTGACGGGGACGGATCGACCACATTCAATCTGCCGGATCTGACCGATCGTGTGGTGCAGGGCAGCGCAACCGCCGGAACTGTTCTTGCCGCCGGTCTGCCGAATATTTCCGGAACAATGACCGAGCGTGCATTTGTCCGTGAAAGCAGCGGCGGTAATATTACGCTGATCTCGCAGTCCGGCGGGGCGTTCAGAACTTCGACAACATCATATGAAGCAAACACCGTTATGTGTGAATTGAGCAGTACAAGGGTGACTGACCCTGCTATGGTTTCTTTCGATGCGTCGAAATCAAATGCCATTTATGGCAACAGCAACACCGTTCAGCCGCCCGCACTGACCATGATCTACTGCATCAAATATTGAGGAGAAAACAAACATGAAAGAATACCTTTTTGACCGCATGACAGGCGAATTCATCCGGGAACAGGAAGCCTGTATCGACCCGCTGGAAAGCAGAAAACTGGAGAGAGATGTCTGGATGATCTCTGCCAATGGCACGACAACGCCGCCGCCGGAAAAGAAAGACGGATACGCTGTCATCTGGAACGGCTCCGCATGGGAACAGATCGAAGATCATCGGGGCGAAACCGTCTGGAAGTCGTATGAGGAAAGCATGGAGATAAAAGAACTCGGTGCTATCCCTGAAGGATGGTCTGCTGAACAGCCGGAGAAGCCCGTTACTGCCGATGACTACGATGCTGCAATGGAAGCTCATCTCCTTGCAACAAGAGTCGCCCGGGGCTACACACTTCGTGAGCCGTCGCCCACTTATGATGACTCACCCAATGTACGCTGGGCAAGCGATGCCGCCGACTGGAAAGCGTTTTTCACCGCAGTAATGGAATACGGTTTGGCGGTCATGAATGAATACGCCGCCACCGGCAAGGCACCGAGTCTGGATGAGTTCAAGGCGGGGCTGCCGCAGATGAACTGGACGATCCGGTAAGCCGGACGCCGCGGCGCAGGACGGGAGCATCGCAGGGATGAAATCCTGCTATGCTCCCTTTGCTTTTTCCGGCATAGTGCCGGAAAAAGCAATAAGCCGTTCACCGCATGCGGTGAACGGCTTGTCCTGCGCCTTGTGGCGTCATCAGATCCCGAGAAAACGCTTATAATTTTCTCCGGTCGCCATCTGGAAGATCCCGGAAAGATCGGGTGCTTCGGTCATGTGCGGGAGCATGGCGAGTTCGGCATCTTTTTCGATTTGTGCCATGATCTTCTGATCCTGTTCCAGCCAGAACCGGGGCAGAAACTCCGGATAATCGCCGGTTGTGCCGTCGACGCCCCAGAGAACTTTGTGTTTTACATTGTATCCGGTCAGATAAAGTTTCCGCAGTGCCTCGGCACGGTTGATCCCCGGAGTGCCGGGGGTGATGTCGAAGAACATTTCGTTGCCGAAATCCGGATCGTAAGTGAAACTTGCTTTGGCGACCATTGCCATATAATCGTCCACCCACGGCCAGCCGATATGCGCCAGCGAAAATTTCAGACCCCGGACGGCAAACAGACACTCAAACTCCAGCGGCTTGTTGTATTTTCCGCAAAGTTTGTCCCGTCCGCCGCAAAGGATGCCGCTGTGGAACATGAGGGGCTTTCCGGTCTCACCGATGACACTGCAGGTACGGATCGTTTCGCAGGGATAGAAGGAATCGCAAATGATCTTGAATCCGCAGATCCCCCGTTCTACTGCCGTTTTTACCTGTTCTTCGGCGTCGGCTGCCAGCGGATCGATCCAGAAAAACGGATGGAATCCGGGCGTCTGTCCGGTAAATGTCAAAACTTTTTCCAATCTTGCCTGCCAGCGGAAATCCCCTGTGCTGTTGCCCATTTGCGGTTTCGGTTTTTCGCAGATGACGTTGCCGCCGCCGATGCCGCATTTTGTGAGCGTCTTCATAAATTCTGCGGGGTCATCGGGACAGCTGTAATGCTGATGAATGTGTCCATCATAAATCATAAGTTTATCTCCTTTACTGTAGTTGATCCAAAGCGCTCCAGGGATTCTCTTCCGGAGGGAGTTCTTCTTCCTCATCTTCATCGCTGCAGCCGCAGTCCCCATCGTTCAGATTTGCACCGCAGCGGGGACACAGCCCCTGACAATCATCGGAGCAGCGGATATAGTCCGGCAGGGCAAGCAGCAGTTCTTCCCGGATATCATCTGTCAATTCCACTTCCTGTTCCGGAACTTTTTCAAAGAACAGTGTCAATTTGTCGGCGGTAATCGGTACAACGACCTTCTTCAAACAGCGGGAGCAGAGCGTTTCCAGATCGAAAGAGGCTTTTCCCGTCACAAGAAGATCCTGTCCGGATTTTGCCGCATAAAGATCATAACGGATATCGGAAACGGCTTTCATGTCCGGGGCATCTGCGGCTGCGTTGATGTCGAGTATATCGCTGCTTTCCGTTCCGTTTACGGGCAGCGGTTCATCTCCGATATGACAGGTGTTTACTTTGATCACAGTACACTTCCTTTCTCTCTTTTTACTTTAATTGCTTCTGTAACGAAATCCGGCACAAATTCGGAAATATCGCCCCCGCAGAATGCGATCTCTTTGATGAGACGGGAACTGACATAGGAATATTCCGGGCTGGGCATCAGGAAGATCGTTTCACATTTTTCGTTGAGCTGACGGTTCATAAGTGCCATCTGAAACTCGTATTCAAAGTCAGAAACAGCACGCAGACCGCGCAGAACGGCATCCGTCTGAAACTCATTGACTGCATTGACCAGCAGCCCCTGAAAACTGGTGATCTCTATATTCTTATGATCGCGGCATGCATGTTTCAGCAGTTCGATCCGTTCATCAAAGGAAAAAAGCGGCTTCTTTTCCGAGTTGACCGCAACGGCAATAATGACTTTATCAAAAATCCGTGCCGCACGGAATGCCACATCCAGATGCCCGTTCGTGACCGGGTCGAAGCTGCCGGGATAAAGAATTGAACTCATGTCTCCTGTTCTCCTTACTGCTTGAAAGTTTGTTCCAGACCGGATAACATTTCGTCCCATGCGCCGGATTGAAAATGATCCTGTGCCGCATCGTATACGCCTGTTATGCCGGTATTCTGAAAGGCGGGCAGAGCATGAAGCCGGACCCCGTCCAACTCAAAATCTCTGCTGTCGTGAAAATGTCCGAGAAAGATCCGTCTGATCCCCCTGGTCCGGGCTTTTTGCATCATTTTCCGGATCGACTTTTCCGGAAAATCCTTCTTGTAAATATTTTTCCGGGTCTTCAGCGAAAGACGGATGTTTTCTGCCACCTTCGGACCGAACGCCGGCCCCGTCAGATAGAGTACACTTTTTGTGAAAAAGTTCCGCACGCCCATCCGGAAAAAGAGATACGGAATATCCTTCGGATTGATCCGGTCTCCGTGCGTGAACAGCAGATCGCCGAGCCGGATATCACTTCTGCCGGACCGGGTGAACAGTTGCCGGGGCAGGAAAAATTCGTGATTCCCTTCCGTGAAAAGGATCTGCCGCTTCTGTTTTTCCGCCAGACACCATTGAATGAAACGGCGGTGCAGATCCGCTTCATACTTGCGGAAGGCGATCCACAATTCAAAAATATCGCCCAGAAAAACGACAGCAACGGACGGGGGCAGGGCAGAAAGCCGTTCCAGCATCCGGAAAAACTCCTGCTCCACCTCGCCGCCTGCGATATGGGCGTCTGCGATCATGAAATATGTTTGCGTTTTTGTCTCCATAATGCTCTTAATATAACATACTTTTACAGAAATGCCAAAAAAAATACAACTTGCACTTGAAAAAATCCAAAGAAATGGCATATTATATGCAGAACGATTGTTCGAGCCAGCATAGCTCAGTGGTAGAGCTACTGATTTGTAATCAGTGGGTCGCGGGTTCAAATCCTGCTGCTGGCTCCATTTTTTTGCCCTTTTTCAGAATCGTTGTCATCGGGTTCGCCATTTATGGCGCCGTATCGAATGATGCGGCAAATTTAGCTGCTGGCTCCATTTTTTTTGCCTTGAAAACGGGTTCACCACGTCATCCGACATGGTTCCGTATCACAGATACGAAAAATCCTGCTGCCGGCTCCATTTTTTTTACTCTTTTTCAGAATCGTTATCATCGGGTTCGCCATTATATGGCGCCGTATCGAATGATGCGGCAAATCCTGCTGCTGGCTCCATTTTTTTGCCCTTTTTTCCGAAAACGTTCATCCGGGTTCGCCATTTATGGCGCCGTATCGAATGATGCGGCAAATCCTGCTGCTGTCTCCATTTTTTTTTGCCTCATTTTACGCACAACCAAATCTCCCTTGCAAAAAAACTGCGCCACCGAAAAAGTTACGGCATAATTACGAATATCCCGCCTCTGAAATCCTGCTGAAAAAATCCCGCTTTTTTGCGCTTTTTTCTTGCTTTTGTTCTATATGTGTGATATAATACGACTGCGGTGTGTTTACCCCGCATATCTTTCCGTATAGAAAATTGACATAAAATGCGGAATAAAGGGCATCTCTATTTATTCGAGGATAAATTGAGATGACGCTGGCAAAGGAATGCGAGAGGATGTACATTACAGCATCAATGACAGGAGGACAGGATGCTGAACGGATTATTTGACATAGA
>JAGAPM010000004.1 GCA_017623265.1 Lentisphaeria bacterium
AGGGAGGTCATGCCACCCGGCTGAGCATAGGGTTGATATTCCGGATAATACTGAAAATAGACATTGACTCCGGCTGCAGTTTGACGCTCGGAACGGAGTTTTTCTGCAGCTTTCGCCGCATAGGTGGATACCGATTCTTTCAGCTCTTCCAGATCAATGACCGGACGCCCGAAAGAGCGGGAACAGGTAATGGACTGGGAAAGCGCCTCCGCATCTTCATGACCGATCACGGATTCGCCACGCAGTTCCAAAGCGGTCTTGGCAAGAGAGACATTGAAACGCTGGCGCAGCCGCACCTGATCTGCTGTTGCCAGTTGCCACGCAGTCCGGATGCCGGATGCCATCAGCTTCGGAGCAAGGCGTCTGCCAACTCCCCAGACCTCGGAAACAGGAAGACAGGAAAGGATGTCCGGGATATCCTGTTTCGTCATAACAAACACACCGGACGGGCTTTTTTTGCCGATGTGGTTTGCAATCTTTGCCAGTGTTTTCGTGGGAGCAAACCCAACACCGCAGGGAATGCCAACCCATTTCAGGATCGTGGAACGGATTTCCTGCCCGAATCGGTAATAATCTGTGGCTGTGGCATGGATGAAGGCTTCATCAATGGAGTATTGTTCGATGTCCGGGGAAAACTCATGAAGGACTGCAATAACGCGCCGGGAAATATCCGCATAAAGTTCGTAATTGCTGGAAAGCAGGGTCAGGTCCTTGCGGTCACGCAGTTCAAAGTACGGAGTCCCCATGGAAATCCCCAACGCCTTGAACTCGTTGGAACGGCTGATCACACAGCCGTCATTATTGCTCAGAACAGCAACGGGGCGCCTCTCCAACCGGGGCGCAAAAATCCGTTCGCAGGAGACAAAAAAGTTGTTTCCGTCCACCAGCCCGATCATGGGAAATCATCCTTTGATAAACTGGTGGATCACAGCCGTGACAACACCGAAAATCCGCAACTCCATGCCGTCCGTAAACTGGATCGCCGGGTAATTCCGGTTCGCCGGATCTAAAACGACAGATCCATCCGGAAGATGACGAAAATATTTGACGGTGAATTCGTTATCAACACAGGCGATCACAATATTCCCCTCCTGCGCCTCCAGACTGCGATCAACGACCAGAATATCCCCGGGACGCAATCCGGCACCCAACATGGAATCACCGGCAACACGGACAAAAAAAGTGGCAGCCGGCTTCCGGATCAGTAACTCGTTCAGATCCAGCGGGTTCTCCGCATATTGTTCCGCCGGTGAAGGAAAACCGGCAACAACAGGCGATGCCATCAGAGAAGGCATTGCAGCATCCGGCATTCTGTTCTGTTCTTCATCCATATCTGGCTGTGCTCCTGTTTGTGGCGCGGGGCGGGGCGGCTGAAACAAGGCGGAAGCGGCGGACTTAAAAAAAGTCCAGCCGCATTCCGCCTTGTTTTGCAGGGCAAGCAGAGCTTGCACTGCCGGTCGTCAGCGACGACCGCAGCCGCCCCCTGCCCCGCAGGAGTGCCGTATCGTTCCGGTCTTACTTGGAGACGCGGGCACCTTTGCACACGATATCGGCAGTCTTACCGATATTGTATGCCTTGATATTGAGTTCAAGCACTGCGGGCTTTTTGCCGTAATTTTCCTTGAGGGATTCGATCATGGCGCAGTCCACATCTGCTTTTTCGTCTTCGTTCATGAAGCAATCCTGCATCATGCGGGCGATCAGACCGAGGATGACGCTGTTGGCGACGCGCAGGTCGCCCAGCTGTTCGGCAATTTCGCCTGCATTGATCCCGTAGACCGTCTTATCTGCGGAAAGTTCCGGCAGGGTGATGGTGGAGGTATCGTAGATGAGGACGCCGCCTTCCGCCAGCTGACCGAGGAACTTATCCACGGAGGGCTGGTTCAGACAGACCATCATGGAGCAGTTGAAGTCTGCCTGCGGAGAACCGATGGGACCGCGGCTGAACACGATGGAGCAGTTGGCGGTACCGCCGCGCATTTCCGGACCGTAGGAGGGCAGCCAGGAAACGTTGAAGTTGCGGAGTTTGCCAACGGTTGCGATCACATGACCGAGGGACAGCACGCCCTGACCACCGAAGCCGCAGATCTTCACGGAACGCTCCTGATCGAACACTTCGCTCTTGTACTGGAAGTCATCATCCACGGCGCGTTCGGTTTCCACGGGGAACAGGAGTTCCTTGACCTTGTCGGCATCATAGATCGGCTCGGCACGAACGATCGCTTCCCGTTCTGCGCTGACATCTTTCTTCAGCCCCAACGGGTAGTACTGGCTCATCTTCGTATCGAGGAATTCGTTCATTTCCTTTGCCTTCATCTTCAGGTTGATGGGGCAGCCGGAGAGGAATTCAACGAAGGAGAAGCCCTTCTTGTCGATGGTGTTCTGAATGGCTTTGCGGACTGCACGGCGTGCAGTCATGATGTTTTTCACGCTGCTGAGTGCGCAGCGTTCCACGTACACCGGCGCTTCAAATTGAGCGATCATTTCAGCGACCTTGATGGGATAGCCGGAATCCAGAATGGTTCTGCCGTTGGGGCTGGTGACGGTCTTCTGACCGACCAGAGTAGTGGGTGCCATCTGACCGCCGGTCATACCGTAGATGGCGTTATTCACAAAGAACACCACCATGTTTTCGCCGCGGTTTGCCGCCTGCAGAATGTGGTTGAATCCGATGGATGCCAGGTCGCCGTCCCCCTGATAGCCGATGACCACGTTTTCGGGATCGGTACGGGAGAAAGCCGTGGCAACTGCGGGCGCACGGCCGTGGGCACATTCCACGGAGTGGCAGTCAAAGTAGTAGTAAGCAAACACGGAGCAGCCGACCGGGCAAACGATGACCGCACGATCTTTGATGCCCATATCTGCGATCGCTTCTGCGATCAGTTTGTGCAGGATCCCGTGGCCGCAGCCGGGGCAGTAGTGCATGTTGGTCTTGTTGGGACCGGGGCGGCGTTCAAACTTCGGGAAGAAGCCTGCAGGACGGGAAAATTTAACGATCTCAGACATTGGTGCATCCTCCGATCTGTTCTTTGGCACGTTTTACGATTTCTTCGACGCTGGGCACATTACCGCCCATACGGTTCAGCAGGGTGACAGGAACCTTGCATTCGATGGCAAGGCGGATGTCATCAATCATCATTCCGTTGCTCATTTCCACGGAAATAAACTGCTTGATGCCGTTGTCAGCAGCCTGTTTCATAGCATTGACGGGGAACGGGAAGAGAGTCTGGGGACGGATCATACCGATCTTGATCCCTTCCGCACGGAGGATATCTGCGGCGGTTCTCGCCATACGGGAGGAGATACCGTACGCCACAAAGGCATATTCTGCATCATCCATCTTATACAGTTCCGCACGCTGTTCTTTGGCACAGATCTCTGCATACTTTTTGTTCAGACGGATATTCAGTTCTTCCAGATCCTTCGGCTCCATGTAGATGGAGGAAACGCAGTTTTTCGTTTCGTTGACCCGGTTCAACGCCCAGCTCTGGGGAGCGCGGCGGGGACGGGGTTCGGGGAGTTCCAGTTTTTCCATCATCTGCCCGATCATACCGTCCGTCAGCACGTAGACGGGCATACGGTATTCATCTGCCAGATCGAAGGCAAGCATGGTCAGTTCGCACATTTCCTGCACAGAACCGGGAGCCAGCACGATCACTTTGTAACCGCCGTGACCGCCGCCCTTGACTACCTGATTGTAGTCGGACTGTTCGGGAGCAATGTTGCCGAGTCCGGGGCCTCCGCGCATAATGTCAGCGATCACGCAGGGCAGTTCCGCGCCTGCGATGTAGGAAACGCCTTCCTGTTTGAGGCTGATCCCCAGACCGGAAGAAGCAGTCATACAGCGTCTGCCGGCAGCAGCGGCACCATAAACCATGTTGATGGATGCGATTTCACATTCCGCCTGAATAAAAGTTCTGCCCAGTGCGGGGAAAAGTTTTGCAGATGCGTGAGCGATTTCGCTGGCGGGGGTGATGGGATAACCGAAATATGCTTCACAACCGGCAAGAAGTGCGCCGTAAACGACTGCTTCGTTGCCTTTGAGCAGGATCTTGTTTGTACGCTTTGCCATGATTCAGTTCTCCTCCACGATTTCCACAATGGTGATCGCACCCGGTTCGGGACATGAGTAGAAACAGCCGCCACAGCCAATGCAGCCGCTGCCCTGATAGGTGGCGAATGTTACGCCCATCTGATTGAGTTTCGTTCCCATGCTCAACACGCCTTTGGGACAGGCGGCGACGCAGCGTTCGCAGCCCTTACATTCCTCGGAGGCGATGTCGCAACGGAAAACTTTTGCTTTTCTTGCTTCCATAATTATTTTTACTCCTTCCGGATTTAATTTTTTCGGAGCCTATAATATAACATAGAAAAATCCTTTTTTCAAACAAATTCCAAAAAAACTTGCAAAAAGAGTGAACCGGTGGTATATTATGCGGATCAGTACAAAGAACAACACAATATCAAAACAAGGATATTCAACACACCATGATTTCTCCTATCATCTCTGTCATTGTGGGCTTGGGCATGTACTTCGCATGTCTGAAGACCGGCTTCTACGAACAGCATCCGGTCTGGTCTATCATCTTCTGTATTCTTGCCTTTCTGGCAGTGCAGATCATTATTTCTCTGGTCATCCGCAAACTTTCCAACCGGATCACCGTGGTATTGCAGGGAATCATGCAGGAGACCCAGCGTAAGATCACGGTGAAACAGAATCAGTTCATGCGCCGTCCCCTCGGTCAGGAACAGATGATCAAGGAACTGGAAAAGGAACAGGCGATCGGAATCGACCAGATGATCAAGGCGCTGGATCTTTACAAACCGCTTTGTCTCTGGCAGCCCATGCTCAAAAAGCAGGTCAACACCATGCGGATGATGTTCTGCTACCAGAAGCGGGAATTTGATCAGGTGGATGTACTGCTGAAAAACTGTCTGCTGATGGACGCACAATCCATCAGCATGAAAATGGCGCGCATGTACGCCAATAAGGAAGAAGACAAGGCACTGGATAAATTCTATAAGAGAAAATGCTTCCGCTTCCGGGGCAACGACGCAGTTCTCACTGCATCCGTTTACGCCTGGATCCTGGTGAAACGGGAACGGTTCGATGATGCGATCAAAGCGCTTGCTGATGCGAAAGTCCGCACTGCCGACAACCCGGTGATCGTGAAGAACTGGGAAGCGCTGGTAAACGGCAAAATCAAACATTTCAGCAATTCGCAGATCGGCGATACCTGGTATGCGCTCTATCTGGAAAAGCCGAAGATGCAGAAGGTCCAGCAGAACGTCCGTTACCGCTGACCGGTTGTAAAAACCGACTTTCCAAGCCGTCCTCCGGGGCGGCTTTTTTGTTGTAAAAGTCATTTAATTCTTGCATTTGAAAAAATACATGCTATATTTCTCCGGTCTTTTACACGAACTTCAACCGGAGAAAAAACAATGAAACTCTTCCTCCGAACGGCATTTCTGTTTGTCATGCTGTTCGCCCTGTCGATCTGTACCGCCCAGGATTCCTACCGTATCGTTTTTCTCGGTGATACCCACTATGATGCAGAAGATGTAAACCTTCACCCGGAAGGCATCTCCTCTCCATCCGCACGCGACACGGAAATGTGGAAGGAGCGGCTGCCGAAACTGTTGACCGCCGCCAGTAAAAAGGCATCAGAAGCCAATACTGCTTTCATTCTTCAGGGCGGCGACATGGTGGAAGGCGGCAGCGGGACGGCGGATGCCCATAAAAATATGCTGGAAGCCGGATACAAAAAATTACAGAGCTATTTTTCCGTTCCGGTACTCACCACCTGCGGCAATCATGATATCAGCACGAAAATCCGGAAGGGCGAACCGTATCCGGCACAGATCTACGAAAAATTTTTACAGCAAAATGTTTTGCCCGCTCTCAATAAAACGGAAGGAATAAAAGTTCTTTCTGCGTTCAATAACAATCACTCTTCAGCAAAGACAAATATTGCATTCCGCTACGGAAAAGATCTTTATCTGCTGATGAATTTCAACAGTTACGGTCCGGACCTTGACAAACTGAAAGAGGTTCTGGAGCAAAACGCCGATGCCCGCTATAAAATCATTCTGAGCCATGCCGGTCCCCTCCCCTGGGACCGCAGCTGGCGTCCGGAATGGCGTTTGTACGGATATGTTAAAATGGAAAAAGAAAAACGCGATGCCGCACTGGAGCTGTTCCAGAAATACAACTGTATCTTCCTGACCGGTCATTATCACGGTGTTTCCTATCTGGAATATGCCACGGAAAAAGGCACGATTCATCAACTTATGAACAGTTGCGTCTGGACACCGAATATTACAGAAAATTTTGCATTCAAAACCACAACTCCGGAAAATTACGGATCCCGGATCCTGGTATCGAAAAACCTGACTCCGAAGGTCAGCCAGGAACTGGTGGACTTCTTCAAGCCCGGCATTAAAAAATATTACAACGGAAACGGTGCCGGTTATATGACGCTGGACCTCAACGATCAGAATGTCACGGTCAACTATTATCACCGGGATGAAAACACACCCTCCGCCACATTCACGATCACGAAGTAAGATCCGAGCAAGTCTGAAACGGAAAGCCGTCTTGCCCGGACGGCTTTTTCATTTTAAAAGTTCGTTTCATTCTTGCATTTGAAGGAGAGTGTGCTATATTTTTTCCGGTTCCTCATACAAAAAATCAACCGGAGTAAAATAAATGAAACTCTTCTCCCGTACGGCATTTCTGTTTGTCATTCTGTTCGCCCTGTCCGTCTGTACCGCACAGGATTCCTACAATGTCATCTTCCTCGGTGACACCCACTTTGACGGAGCAGATGAAAAGTATCATCCCGCCGGCATATCCAAAGCCCGTAACAGGGATACCGAAATGTGGAAGGAACGGCTGCCGGAAATGATGAAAGCGGCAAATCAACAGGCAACAGCAGAAACCGCATTCGTTCTTCAGGCAGGCGATATGGTGGAAGGCGGCAGCGGGACGGCAGCCGCTCACAAAAACATGCTGGAAGATGGATATAAAACACTTCAGAGTTTCTTTTCTGTACCGCTTCTGACCGTGGCTGGCAACCATGATGTCAGCAGCCGGGTCCTGAAAGATGAACCTTCCGCCCGTACCGTTTACAAAAATTTTGCACAGGAATATGTGCTGCCCGCCATCAAATCCATCAAAGGCGTCAGCGATGTCCGTGCGGCTGACTCCGACTTCGCGTTCCGCTATGAAAAAGATCTGTATCTGATTATCGACTTCAACAGCGGCTATCGCGGAGCTGAATTCATCCGGAAGGCGCTGGAAGAAAATGCGGATGCCCGCTACAAAATCGTGCTGTGTCATGCCGGTCCCATTCCGTGGGATTACAACTGGATGCCGGGATGGCGTCTTTATGGCACACGCAATGCAAAACAGCAGGAAATGCTGGAACTGTTCCAGAAATATAATTGTGTATTTCTGGTAGGACATATCCACGCCATTGCAGCGCTGGAATATACCACTGCAAAAGGCTCCATCCACCAGATCATGGGCAACTGCGTCTGGCTGCCGTGGGATAAAAAACCGATCAAAATCACGCCGGATGATCCGGCAAATTACGGACGGGAACTGCTGAAAGGCAGAAACCAAAAGGCAATGACGGAACTGGTCGATCAGTTCAAGCCCGGGATCAAAAAGAATTTCCTCGCCGATGGTGCCGGATATATGACCTTGCAGATCAATAATGACAATATTACGGTGAAGTATTTCAACCATGCAGATACAGAACCGGCATATACATTCCGCGTGTTCGGCAAGTAACTTTTGAGTCCTGCTCGTTGCTGTAACTTTGCGGCAAAAAAACATGGATCAGCAGAAAAAATCTTGCATTTGAAGAAGAATATGCTATATTTTTCCCGGTCCCCACACCAATCTCAACCGGAGTAAACAAATGAAACTCTTTTTCCGTACGGCATTTCTGTTTGCCATTCTGTTCGCCCTGTCGGTCTGTACCGCACAGGATTCCTACCGCGTCATTTTCCTCGGTGACACCCACTACGACGCCGAAGATGCAAAACTTCACCCGGAAGGCATTTCCCAAGCCCGGCATCGGGATACCGAAATGTGGAAGGAACGGCTGCCACGTCTGCTGACCGCCGCCAATAAAAAGGCAGCGGAATCCAATACCGCCTTTGTTCTGCAGGGCGGCAATATGGTGGAAGGTTACGGCGGTACGGCAGATGCACACAAGAACATGCTGGAAGCCGGGTATAAGCGTCTGCAGGGATTTTTCTCCATCCCCGTTCTGACCACAGCGGGAAATCATGACATCAGCTCAAAAGTTCAGGCTGGCGAAACCTCTCCGATTCAGATTTATAAAAATTTTGCAACAGAATATGTGATCCCCGCCATCAAGTCCATCAAAGGCGTTTCCAATATTCTGGTATCCCAAAAAGGTACAGATATTGCATTCCGGTACGGAAAAGATCTTTATTTTATTATGGACTTCAACTATGCCGGCACAAAACTGGCATTTGTCAAAAAAGTGCTGAAAGAAAATGCGGATGCCCGCTATAAGATCATTCTCACCCATGCCGGGCCGATCTCCTGGGATGTGAGCTGGGCTCCGAACTGGCGACTTTACGGGAGTCATAAGAAAACAATGGAAGAAATATTGCCTGTTTTCCAGAAGCACAACTGCATCTTCCTGACCGGACACTACCACGGGATCGCCTCGCTGGAATATACCACAGAACTGGGATCCATCTACCAGATCCAGGGATGCTGCGTTTGGACACCCGGCATTCAGGAAAAACTGAATGTTGTGCGCGATAAAGTGGAGCAGTACGGCGGCTTCATTATGAAGAGCAAACATCTCAAAACGGATGAAGAAAAGCAGGCGCTCATCAACCGCTTCAAACCCGGTTTGAAGTCCTACTTCTACGCTGGCGGTGCCGGTTATATGACGCTGGATATTTCCGATTCCGGCGTAGTCATCAATTACTTCCACCGGGATTCCGACAAAGTGAGCTACACATTCGCAATTCCCAATAAATAAGCCATAAAACAAGAGATCCACTATGTGCGACACCAGAAAAATGAATCTATTTAATGTGGTCCCCGTCTTCGGTGACAACCCCGAGTTCGCAGTTTCAGAAATTCTGCGCCAGAAGGAGGAAGCAGGCATTGACAAAGTCGCGCTCTGCCTGAGTTATCACCCCCAGTGTACCCCGGCTGCAAACCTGATCCCCCGTCTCTGCGGTCTTTTCAAAACCGTCAAAGCGGGCGTGGAAGGACACGGCATTGAGCTTGGCGTCCTGATCCAGAGTACCCAGGGACACGGCTGGAACGGCAAAGTCCCTCTGACACAGGAACCGTGGCAGCAGATCATTGAACTGGACGGCAAAGTTTCGCCCCGTATGTGTATGCTGGCTCCCGGTTTTTATGGATATGTTCAGCAGGCGATCACGGAAACGGTCAAGGCCGGCGCATCTTTTCTGCTGATCGATGATGACTTCGGACTGCGGTACAAAGAATGTTTCTGTCCCCGTCACCTGAAGATGTACGGTGAGGCGCTCGGGCGTGAAGTCACACGGGAGGAACTGGAAAAAATGTGTGCCGAACGCCCTGTTGATGATCCCGAGATCCTGAAACTGGGCGAAGTCCGTATGCAGAACGTGCTGACATTTGCCGATCAGATCCGTTCCGCCATTGATGCAGTCGATCCCTCCATCCGCTGCGGTATGTGTACCCCCTTCAACGGCTACGGCTTCGTGGGACCGGTGGCGCTCCATCTGGCGGGCGAAACGGAACCGTTCATCCGCATCAACTGTGCCGTCTACGGCATGGCTGCCCCCTCCGCTCTTTACAATGCATCAGACATGATCTGGCATGTGAAACATTATATCGGCGACAGCGTCAAAGATCTGGTAGCGGAAAGCGATACCTACAATCAGAACTATTACAGTGAAAGTGCCCGTTTGTTTCACGCACATGTAACCAATGGCTTTCTTTGCGGCTTGAACGGCAGCAAACTCTGGACCAGCGAGTTCAACAACCCCGTTGACACCTCCTCCCAGAAGCGCTATGAGGAGAAACTGCTGAAGAATAAAGGACTTTACGCCGAACTGCTCAAGATAATGACCGATGCCACATGGGAAGGGATTGCCGCCCCCCTCTACAAGGTCAAGACCGCCATGCACCCTGCCGTGATCGCAGCACAGGCGCAGTCCAACTGGGTCGGCTGCTGGCAGAATCCTCTCGTGGGCAGTTACTCGTTCCCCATTACCTATGCAGAACCGGGCAAAAACGCCATTACCGCTGTCACGAAGTACGATGTAGACAATATGTCCGATGCCGAACTGGACGCACTCTTCTCCCGCGGAGTCCTCATCGACAGCCATGCGGCGGTCGCTCTGACGGAACGCGGATACGCCAAACTCATGGGCGTGGAAGCCTCCCGCGGCGATGCAGATTTCCATTTTACCCACGAATACAACGAAGAACAGAATCTTTCCGCTTCCATGATGTGGGATGAGTCCATGGCGGAACTCAAGCCCCTTTCCGATGAAACGAAAGCCGTCACATGGCTCTGTCGTGGGTCCGCCCGCAGTGCGACCCATGAAAAAGTTGCTCCCGGCACGACCTTCTTCACCAACGAAAAAGGCGGCAGAGTGGCTGTGACTGCATGGACACCCGAGCAGCCCTACTACAAAACGATGCGTCCCGTCCGACGGGAATGGCTCCAGTTGATCTTTGATTTCCTGAATGGCTCCACGCTGGAAATGGGACTTGACAACGCTGATCAGCAGATGCTGGTCCGTCACAATAAACTGACGGACGGCAGAGAGCTTTTGAGCGTCATCAACCTGAATCTGGATGAACTGGATGAACTGATCGTCCATCTGACCAGAACGCCCGCATACGTGGAAAAACTCATGCCGGACGGCTCCTGGAAAG
>JAGAPM010000051.1 GCA_017623265.1 Lentisphaeria bacterium
CCATTGTTTCATACTCTTCCGGATCATCTGCGAGCAGGGCATGGATCGTATTACGGATATAGTCCCGCTGGAAGGGTTCCAAGCCTCTGGACTTGAGAGCGGCGCCCGCAAGGGTCATACTGCCATCCGGATGCAGAAGTGCATAGTTTTTGCTTTTGTATGCAAACATGGCTTTGTATTCGGCATCGAAATCCACGCTGATCCCTTCCGGCAGACGAGCCGCCAGTTTCCGGCTCAACACAGCCCGGTCCACTGTGGTCTGGAAGTAGATACCGTCCGTATCCATTTCCACGGGATTCGCTCCATTTTCCATCAGAAATTCCAGCATTAGAGTCAGGATCTCCCTGCCCCGGGCGGTGACGGCTTCCGCCAGGTTGTAATCGTTCAGAAAACCCTGCGCAAAACCGAGATAGCCATAAAAGGAGTTGATCAGGATCTTGAAGGTTGCCTGCATGCTGTCGGCATAATCTTTTTCCGCCCGGTTTGTTGCGGTTTTTGCGGCATCCTTCATCTTCAACCGGAACGTGCGGAGGGTATCCAGATAGCGGAGAAATACGCCCAGATCGTCTCTTGACGGTCCCCGTTTCCCGGCGAGGAGGATGGAAGGATACAGGGACTGCACGTCGCAGTGCATCACATCTTTATACACGCCCTCTCCGAAAGATCGGGTAAGTGCTCCGGAAAAGGGGCTTACCGGCTCCGGCGATGGAACGGAATGATGTTCATTCAGATATTCTGCCAGAAAAACAGAGTCGATACGTGTGGCGTTGCCCCGGATGATACAGTTCTGATAGGAAAGCGGAATGATCTGCGTCTGATAAAACGATGCCGGCGCCAGAATCTCTGCGATAGCACGGGTCTCCCGGACATCATCCAGACAATACGCCATACACCGGGCGGGATCTTCCGCCCACTGTTCATTCATCGTCACACCGTCTTCATCCAGATTGAGATAGGTCCGGTTTTCGGCGGCAACACCAAAATGTTTTGCAATGGACTTGAGTCCGTATCCATCCAGATTCCGCCGGATCGCATCATAGAACAGGGCAAGATGGTAGGTATCGGCGATGTGTCTGCCGAAGATATCATAGCGGGTGTAATTAACCGTCCGTTCCGCAATATTGAAACGGGAGGACCGCTTTGCCGGAACGGAGCCGTCACGCCCGAGAGCAAGCTTGACTTTCCAGCGTTTCGCACGGGCTTCGATGTACGGCAGATCAAAACGGAACAGATTATGCCCTTCAATGATGTCCGGATCCCGCTCCTGCACGATCCGGACGAATTCCGCCAGCAGCTCCTGCTCGGTCATGTTCTGAATGGAAAGCGCACATTCCCATCCGGTATTATCCGACATCCCGATGATACAGATGGCATCCCCGGGGCGGGCAGAGTTGGAAAAATCATACCCCGGTTCACAAAGCGTTTCAATATCGATCTGCATCCGGCGGACTTCATCAAAGCGCATCCCGGCAAAAAGACGGATCTGCGACCGGATCAATGCCTGTTGAACAAGATCCGATGTGGCAATGTATGGCGCATTGGGCGATCCGGCAGTAAAACCGGTACAGGAACGGAGAAACTTCTTCGCTTCATCATAGTCCTTCGGTGAATCAAAGGTTGCGACCGCTCGGAAGTCACGGTTTCCGGAAAGCAGTTCAACCTCAAAATGTCCGGGGAAGCCGTTAAGCAGAACAGCATCGCAAAGCAGCATATACGGACGGAACGGCAAAGTGAAGGATTCGATCGTGTCCGCCTCCGTGCGACGGTACAGATGGGCAACACCATCCTTACCGACCTCCAACGCAACGATCCGCTGCTCCGACGATGGAACAAGTTCAGTAAGATCCATGGGATCTCCTTTCTGTAAAAAAACTCTTTTCTGATCACTGACAAAACATAATCGTCAAAAGGCAAAAATGCAAGCAGGGAACAGAAAAAATATACGCCATCAGCATCGGACA
>JAGAPM010000052.1 GCA_017623265.1 Lentisphaeria bacterium
GTGACCTCCGCCCCATCCGGGCGTAAAAAAGCCGTTCCGGCGTACCGGAACGGCTTTCCATCATCTTGCAGACTTATGTTTGCGTCAGCGGGAGAGGATCTCCTGGATCTTTGCCCGGTCATCGCCGGCGGCGAGGATCTCGGTGATCACGCCTTCTTCCTTGACCTTGGAAGAGATGCTGCCCAGCAGTTTCAGATATGCTTCCTGATCCCGTTCATCAGCGGCAAGGAAGACCACCAGATTGATCGGCTGATTATCCAGGCTCTTGTAGTCAGAGACGGGGTTCTTGCAGATGCCGACAATGATAAGGGGAGAGGGGAAGCCATTGACACGGATATGGGGCAGAGCCAAACCTTTGCCAACACCGGTAGTCATCATGCGTTCCCGTTTCCAGACGGCATCACGGATCTGATCTTCATCCATGGTGCAGCGTGTTGCGGCATGCTGAACGATGTCTTCAAAAACTTGCTTCTTGGTTTCACCCTCCAGCAGGAGGATCGAATCTTGCTGCAGATACTTTGCAAATTCCGGTTTCATAAGTCTACCCTTCATACTAAAAAATTCTGTTTGACTTCTCTTATTAACAAATTACCACAAAAATTTCATTTTTCAAGCAGGAACTGAATTTTTTTTCTATAAAACTGACTTTTTTTCCTGCTTTCCGGCACATTCACTGTTTTCCGGTGGAACCGAAACCGCCTGCTCCGCGGTCGGTTTCCGTCAGTTCGCCACATTCTTCCATCTTCACATCCGGCAGAGCAGCAATGACCATCTGTGCGATCCGGTCGCCCCGTTTGATCTCATACGGCTGCTCGCCGGCATTGAACATGATACACCCGACCTCTCCGCGATATCCGGCGTCGATGGTACCGGGGGTATTGAGCAATGTCATGGAAAATTTGAGAGCCATTCCGCTGCGGGGCCTGATCTGCGCTTCATATCCCACGGGCAGTTCCAGAAACAATCCGGTGGGAGCGAGGGCTACTTTTCCGGGCATCACGGTCAAGTCGGTACGGGAGCGCAGATCGTATGCGGCATCATCCGGATGCGCCTTTGCGGGTTTCAGATCTGCGGCATCTTCGCTCATGCGGAAACGTACAGTTACAGCCATTTTCGTTCTCCTTCTTCGTTTTTTTGATTTATCCGGCAGACTTCGGGTCAATCGCACGGTGCAGGCCATCTGCAATAAAGTGAAATGAACAAACGCAAATAAAAATTGCCAATCCGGGCCAAAGCATCAGATTCCAGTGGAGCAGCGGGTCATCCAAAGCCTGCCGCAGCAGTTCGCCCCAGCTGGCAGTGGGTATCTGAACGCCGAATCCGAGAAAACTCAACGAATTTTCCGCAAGGATACAGCCTGCGATATCGAACGCAAATGCCACAAAAACCGGACCGGAAACATTGGGCAGCAGATGTACGGCAAGGATCCGCCGGAACGGGACCCCCATACATTCACTCGCCTGAATATACTGCATCTGACGTTGTTTCAGCACTTCCCCGCGCACCAGTCGTGCCAATCCGGGCCATCCGGTACAGCCCAGCACAAGGATCACCAGCAGAACCGACTGACGGGAGCCGCTGTCCAACAGCACCACCATCAGGATCAACAGAAGCAGGAAGGTCGGAAAACAGATCACGATCTCAACACAACGTTGAATGATCAGATCGATTTTCCCGCCGAGATATCCGGAAACCAACCCGATCAATGTCCCGAGGATCAACGAGATCCCGGCAGCAAGAAATCCGACTGCCAGCGAAACCCGGCTGCCGTACAACATCCGGGCAAAAACGTCCCGTCCGTTCTGATCGGTACCGAACCAGTGTTCTGCCGAAGGCTTTTCAAACACCTTCGAAGATGTCTGAAAAGGACCGTAAGGAACGGGAGCAGAGACGATCGTTGCATGGCTGAACTCCTTTTCATAGTCCCGCACATCATTTTTCTGCGGCACAGCAAAAAACGGGATCGCCAGTAGAAACAGCAGCGTACCGGTCACGATCCGCCGGCACAGCACCCGTTTCCGCAACAGAATCAGAGACAACGCAACCGGCAGTGCAGCAAGCAGCAGATAATTGAAGATTTTTTCCACAAAAACTTCCTGCACATTCGGCGCAAAAAAATCGTAAAGCGCAGGGCTGAACCACCTGCCCTCCTCCGTAACGATCAGCAGCGGCAGACCGTTTGCGATCAGCGGTGCAGCCATGGCGGCAAGAAAAAGCAGCAGCATAACGACCAGTGCCATAACGGCAAAGCGATCCTGAAAGAAACGCCTCCACACCTGTTTGAACGGGGAGAAGTTTTCACTTTCCGGTGCTGTTACCTGTTCGCTGGTCAAAGTTCGATCTCCGGCAGCATGGCAAGTTCGCGGCAGAGCAATGGAGTAAAATCATTCGTATTGCCACTTCTCAACCGTTGTTTCAGGTCATCGATCGTAAAAAACGAAACGCCGTCCAGTTCACTTTCCTGTGGAAAAAAGGGACCGTCATAAATAACAGCAAAGACCCGTATATTTTCAGATTCGATCTCGTTCCGCACTTTGAAATCAAAGAGATGCCGGAACGGGATTTCCGGCTGGATCCCCAGTTCTTCGCCCATCTCACGGCGGGCAGCCAATTCGTAGGTCTCTCCGACCATCAGGTGACCACCAACGGCGGTATCCCATTTTCCCGGCTGGATGTCTTTGGTCATCTTCCGTTTCTGAAGCAGGATCGATTTTCCATCTGCAGAGTAGACAACCACATGGACACTCCGGTGGATCAGCGAAGGATCACCGTGACAACGCTTGCGCAGAGCGGTTCCGATCACCGCTCCGGTCGTATCATCAATGATCTCAAAAAGTTCGTCGGTCATTTTGTTTTCCGTTTTGTTTTTGTGAAGACGATCTCACCGTTTTTCACATCTGCAAAAATCGTATCAGCAAGTTTTCCGGAAAGGATCATTTCTGCCAGCGGGTCTTCCACGGAACGTTCCACGGCACGGCGCAGCGGACGGGCACCGTATTCGGGCTGATATCCTTTTTCAGTCAGGAAAGCTGCCAGCGCATCTGAATACTGGAGTTTTCTGCCTTGATTTGCCATACGCCTGACCAGCTTATCCAGTTCCAGCCGCACGATCTTTTCCAGATCTCCTTTTTCCAGACGGCGGAAGATCAGGATCTCATCCACCCGGTTGATGAACTCCGGTTTGAATGCGCGTTTTGCTGTTTCGAGCAGCACGTTGTTCTGCTTTTCCGTATCGGCACCCGGAGAACCGGCACTGAAACCGAGGGTGCTGCTGCGTCCGATCCGGTCTGCACCGATATTGCTGGTCATGATCACAATGGTATTGCGGAAATCAATGCGTCTGCCGAGCGTATCAGTCAATTTGCCTTCTTCCAGGATCTGCAGGAGCATGTGCATCACATCGGGATGAGCTTTTTCCACTTCGTCGAAAAGAACAACGCTGTACGGTCTGCGGCGTACCCGTTCCGTCAGCTCACCGCCATCGCCATGCCCCACATAACCGGGAGGCGACCCGACCAGCCGGGAAACATTATGCTTTTCCATGTATTCCGACATATCGATCTGGATCAGCGCCTCCGGATCTCCGAACATAAATTCCGCTACCGCCTTGGCAAGCAGCGTTTTTCCCACCCCGGTAGGTCCGAGGAAGATGAAAGATCCAATGGGGCGGGCAGGATCTTTCAGATCGGCACGGGAACGGCGGAGCGAACGGGAAACCGCTTTCACGGCTTCATCCTGTCCGATCACTGCCCGGGCGATCTCCTGTTCCATTTTCAACAATCGTTCCGATTCGCCGGATTCGATCCGGCTCAAGGGAACACCGGAAAGTTTCGCCATCACTGCAGCAATATCCTGCTCCGTGATTTCTTTACAATTGGCATTGCAGACAGCCTGCCAATCCTGACGGATCTTTTCCAGATCTTCTTTCAGCTGGCGTTCCCGGTTGCGATACTGGGCGGCAAGCTCAAACTGCATCTCCACAATCGCTTTATCCTTTTCAACGGCAAGCGAACGCAACTCCTCTTCCAGACCGGAAACATCGGGCGCCTTGCTCATGCTGTGGATCCGGGCGGCTGCTCCCGCTTCATCCATAACATCGATCGCTTTATCCGGCAGATGCCGTCCGCTGATGTAACGATCCGAAAGACGGACTGCCGCTTCTATGGCGCGATCGGTATATTTTACAGAATGATGTTTTTCGTAAACTTTTTTCAGCCCCTGCAGGATCTTTACGGCATCTTCAACCGATGGGGGCTCCACCAGAACCGACTGAAAACGGCGCTCCAGTGCGGCATCCTTTTCAATGCCTTTCCGGTACTCATCCAGCGTGGTAGCTCCAATACACTGCAATTCCCCGCGTGACAACGCAGGCTTGATGATATTGGCGGCATCCATGGTACCTTCCGCACCGCCGGCACCAACAATCGTATGCAGTTCATCGATAAACAGAATCACACGCTTTGAGGTGCGGACTTCTTCGATCACCGCTTTGATCCGCTCCTCAAACTGACCGCGGTACTTGGTACCGGCGACCATCAACGGCAGGTCCAGTGCAAAAACTTTCTTTTCAGCGAGAATTTCCGGCACTTCTCCGGCAGCGATCCGCTGGGCAAGTCCTTCCAGAATCGCCGTTTTTCCGACTCCCGCCTCCCCGATGAGAACAGGGTTGTTTTTCGTCCGGCGGCAAAGGATCTGGATCACCCGGCTGATCTCGTTTTCTCTGCCGATCACCGGATCCAGTTCCCCACGCTCCGCCAGGGCGGTCAAATCCCGCCCGAAAGCCCGGAGCGCCCCCATTTCCTGATTTTCAGCAGAAAAATTTTCCTCTGCGGCATCCTCCGCAAAATCATGATCGCCGGAATCTTTTCCCGGCTGATCCTGTTTCTTACCGGGAAGATATCCCGGATCCAGAGCAGCAAGCACCGCAAGGCGGACCGTTTCCACGTTCGCCCCCATGTTCCGGAGGATCGCCGCTGCCCGGCTTTCCTGTTCACGCAAAAGAGCAAGCAGCAGATGTTCGGTCCCGATATAATTGTACTCCATTGCACTGGCTTCAGTGCGGGAGGCAAGGATCACGGAACGAAGCCTGTCTGTGAACGGCACATCACCAGCCTGAAGAAGTGAACTGCCAACCACACAGGCATCTTCAATCCGGCGGCGGAGTTCATTGATTGAAATACCGATATCGCCCAGCACCTGCACTGCAATGGAATCTTTCACTGCCAGAATACCGAGCAGCATGTGACGGCATCCAATATGATCCTGATTCCAGCGTGCAGCTTCTTTTGCAGATCGGAA
>JAGAPM010000053.1 GCA_017623265.1 Lentisphaeria bacterium
CCTTGCCGGCAACTTCAAGCGGTTGATCGGGGAATAAAAACGTTTCGGGAGACGATGATGCAGAAATTCTGGGGCGCTTTTGCCATGATCCTTGCAACGGTATTGTGGGGCGTGGCTTTTTCCGCACAGAGCAGCGGGGCGCAGATCGTGGGACCGATGCTCTTTGTGATGCTGCGGTCGGTGGTGGGTGTTGCCGCCCTGATCGTGGTCATTATGGGGTTCGATCTGGTGCAGCTGAAACAGCTCACTTTCTGGGGCGTGGCGAAGACCGCGCAGGCACGACGGGATCTGCTTTGGGGCGGGTTCTGGTGCGGATTTGTCATTACCGGCGCAAGCGTCTGTCAGCAGGCGGGGCTGCGATATGTTTCCGCTGGAAAAAGCGGGTTCCTGACAGCGCTTTACATTGTGATCGTGCCGGTGTTGGGGATGCTGTTCTTCAAGCGGAAAACGAATTTTCTGCTGTGGAGTGCGGTTGTGCTGGCGCTGGCGGGATCGTATCTGCTTTGCGGCGGGATCGGCAGTATCGGGCTTGGTGAGTGGTTCGTGATCGCCTGCGCAGTGATCTATTCCATCCATATTCCTGTGATCGATCACTATGCGCCGAAATGCGATTGCGTGCGCCTCTCCTGCCTCCAGTTTGCGGTGGCGGCGATCCTTTCCGGCATTGCCTCGCCGTTGTTTGGAGAACCGTGGATCTGGTCGGAGATCGTGCGCAGTCTGCCCTTCTGGATCTTCTGCGGCGTGGGATCCAGTGCCATTGCCTTTACCCTGCAGATGGTGGCGCAGAAGTATCTGCATCCCGTGACTGCCACGCTGCTGATGAGTCTGGAATCCGTGTTTGCCGTGCTGGGTGGATGGCTGTTCCTGAACGAGATCCTTTCCGTGCGGGAACTGACCGGATGCGCCGTGATCTTCTGTGCCGTGATCCTTGCCCAGCTGCCGGTGAAATCCGCCGGAACCTGAGGGTTATTTTATCTTGAAATAACCACCGTTCCGGGGTGCGCCGCGGAAGATGATCCGTTTTTCCGTTTTCAATTTCTGCAGGGCTCGCTGAACGGTTCGCAGGGAAAGATTCAATGCCGATGCAATGGCATTTGCACGCAGTCCGGGCGCCTCGCCGATCAGGTCACAGATCCGGTCCTCCACGCTGCCGGTTGATGTCCCGAACGCAGTCAATGCCCGCCGGATCTCATTCAGCATAAATTCAATGAAGTATGAGCAGTTGTTCTGTTCCGAACTTTTATTGATGGCGGCATAATACTTTTTCTGATTGCTGCAAATCATGTTTTCAATCGGCAGTAAGCGGAAAACCGGATGGATTTCTGCCAGCAGAAGCGTTTGCCAGAGCCGCCCGATGCGCCCGTTTCCATCTTCAAAAGGATGGATGAATTCAAACTCATAGTGAAACACACAACTTTTGATCAGTGAATGATCCGGCGATTTTTTCAGCCAGTCAAAGAGCTGTTTGATCAGGGTGGGGACAAGATCTGCCGGCGGAGCGTTGTGAAGCGTCTTTCTGCCGTTGAAAATTGCAACACCACGCTGCCGGAACTTGCCGGGAGTGTCCAGCAGATCTTTCATCATGATCCGGTGCGCTTTCCGTAAATTTTGTACGGAAAAAGGATTCAGCCGATCGAGCAGATCATAAGCACTGATGGCGTTTTTCACTTCCCGGATCTCACGGGGAGGGGCAAGGACCCGTTTTCCCTCTAAAATCGCTGTGACCTGCTGCTCGTTGAGCGTGTTCCCTTCGATCGCCAAAGTGGAGCAGATCGTTTTTACATTGTTCGCCTTACGGAGTTTCAGGGTGTTTTTTTTCTGCAAGTCTCCCGCCAGACGCTCTGTCAGGGCGGAAATCTCTGCGACAAGAGACACTGTTTTTGCGGTGACAGTGAATGGTGGAATATAATCTGTTTTTTGTTTTGCTGCAGTCATACGATACTCCTGAAAATGGAGAGAATATAGCACGCAATCTGTGAATTACAAATAGATTACAGCAAAAAAGGGAAAAAACAGGGGATAATTTTTACTGCGCCATTTACTGCGCCATTTACTGCGCCAATTACTGCGCCATTTACTGCGCCAGAAAGTTTTTGATGGCGTCCAGCTGCCCGTTTGCTTTTGCTCTGCCGATCTCGTAGGCTCGCTGCAGTTTTTCGGGATCGTGGCAGATCCGTCCCAGGGGCAGGGGGGAATCGGGCTGGAGCAGAAGGACTTTTCCGTTCCGGACCTGCTGATCAATGTACTGCAAGGTTTCGTTGTAATGTTCATGGCGTTTCTGCAGCACACGAACCAGCTCCGGATATTTCCGCAGAGCAGCCTGGACCAACCACATGGCACGGCTCGGTTTTTTGAGAAATCCGGCAGGCTGGGTCAGGATCACCACATTTTTTCCGTAGCCGATGGACTCGAAAAAACGCAGGGGGATGGAGTCTGCAATGGCGCCATCCAGATACATTCCGCCGCCGACTTCCACGATCCGGGAGACCAGCGGCATGGAGGCGGAGGCGCGCATCCACTGGAAACAATCTGCATCCACCTTATCGCAACGCTGATAACGGGCTTTCCCCGTGCGGACATCGGTGCAGACCAGATAAAATTCCGCGGGATCGTTCTCAAAAGCGGTGCGGTCGAAAAGATCCAGTTCATCGGGCAGTTCCCGGTAGCAGAAATCGGCGCCGAAAAGATCACCGGTTTTCCAGAGAGAGTGCCAGCTGCAGAAGCGTTTGTCTTTACAGAAGCGCGTGTTGTAACGGATCACTCTGCCGGTCTGGTGAGACTTGTAATTGCAGCCGAACGCCGCCCCGGCGGAGACCCCGATGATCCCGTCGAAACGGATCTCATGCTCCATCAGCACGTCCATGATCCCGGCGGAAAAGATTCCCCGCATGGCTCCGCCTTCCAGTACCAGACCGTTTTTGCTCATTGTGCTGTTATCCTTCTGTTGCTGTGGTAATATACAGGAGAGCGGGGGCGATTGCAAGCGGCTCAATCGGTCAAATTTTTCTTTTCCGGCTTGCAAATCCGCCGAAGAAAATTATAGTAAAGTGTAAGTTGGTAGAAAAATGAAAGGATCACGCCCATGAGTGCAACAAAGAATCTTGAAACGATCTGGACCGAATCCGATCCCGCCAAGCGGACGGAATGGATGGAAACCGTGCAGGAGATCATTGAAAAGACCCCCAGCAAAGAATTTTATCTCTTTGACAATAACCCGGATGCCGTTACGGAAAATCCCGTTCTGCAGTTCTACGACAAGGCATTGGACCGGTTGACAGCAGCTATTCCGTCCACGCAAGTGGAACCGGGCACGGCAGTGATCTGGTATCTTTACAATCTGGGCTTCGTGATCAAGACACCCACCGCCTGTTTCGGAGTGGATCTCCACCACCGTCATGCGGTGCGGCTGGAACCGCTGCTGGATTTTATCACGGTCACGCACAATCATGATGATCATTACAATCTGTTGCTGTTGAGACACATGAACGCATCCGGCAAGTTGGTTGTCAGCAATTTTTACCCTGCGCCCGGTTACACCAAAGCCACGGAATTCACCCGCGAGATCAACGGCGTGACGATCCACTGCTATGAGGCGGATCATAACAGCATCCTGCGGAATTTTACCATGCCTATGGAATTTATCTGCCCCACCGGTGACCGGAATTTTGTATTCTACACCAGCGGTGACTGCTGCAGTCATGAGTTCCTCCGGAAAAAATCGGATCGGATCGACCTTTATGCGGTGCATCCTCTCTGCGGTATGATCGCAAAGAATGCCGCTCTGACGCTGGAGCCGGAAATGACATTTATCGGGCATTTGCAGGAACTGGGACATGAAGTCGACCGGTTCCGTTGGCGTTTTTCCGATGGACAGCATGAACTGGATGAGTTTCAGAAGATCCAACGGAATGCCTGCGTGCCGCTCTGGGGCGAAAAGGTCCTCTGGGATGGCAGCACGATCACCCGCTGCCGGGAGTAAACAGACGGTTCAGTATGTGATGGGCAGATGTCCCATTTTCTCCGCCAGTTCCGGCAGCAGCTCCAGCAGCAGCTCCAGATGACGCGGCGATGCCTTGCAGACCGGGATTTTTGTGCCGTCACGCTTTACCGCAAAAAAGCCGATCTGATAACCGTTTTTTCTTCTCACCTGTTCGCAGCTCAAATGGTCCACGTCGGAGAAGGGCAGCACTTCCATGTGTTCCATCTTTTCCGGATGGAACCGGCTGCCGGAAAGGATTTTTTTCTCCTGAAAATCAAAGACTGTTACGTGCGGTTTGTATAAAGAGAACACGAGCAAACCGGAAATCACAACCAGGGTCCAGCAGGAGGGGATGAAAATTGTCGCCGTTACGGAAAGCAGAAGCCATATCCCCAAAAGCACAACGGTGGATTTTGAGACGTTTTCCCGGATGACCCCGAAGCGGGATGATTGCAGATATTCCATTTTCTGCCGCAGTTCCACCCGGTTGTACAGTATCGCACGCTGTTCCATTTTCAACGCAGCATGAAACTGTTCTGCCGGGAGGGTATTCATATAATTTATCAGCCGTTCCGGAACAACCCGTTTTTTGGTGAAAAGGGTCCGCAAAAACATCCCGGAGAAAAGGAGAGCCAGTACATAAAGGACAGCACAGTCCATCCAGCGGAGCAATCCCCATTTTCCCCGATACCAGAACATAATGGCACAATTCTGCGGATTTTCCGGATCCACGATCACCTGCCGTTTTGTTCCCACTTTCAGATCAGGAAAGGAATCGCTGTCATAAACGATCTTTGTGCCGTGATATGTTGCGCCTTTATAAGTGTATTGGTATTCCACATCGGCAACCTCTTTCGTGCCTTTCCCCCTTGATGAAACCCGTTTGGTGGTGTTTTTGAGGATGATCCCATCCACTTTGTCCCATGTTTCAATACGGTCATCCCACGCCAGCTGCTCCTTCATTCCCCAGATACCAAGTCCGAGACAGAAGATCGCAGCGACAGCATAGATGATCTTTACTGCAAGAGAGGGACGCAGGATATGATTCACCCACAGTTGAAGATCCGGGATCTCCTGCCGGGTCGTCGGGAAGTTGATGCGTTCTTCCCATTCGGCTTTGATCGCTTGTGCTGTTTGCAGCGAAAAAAGATTGATATTCCAGGATTTGATCCCGCCGGAACGCAGATAAAAATGAATTGCCGCAGGGACTTCCTGTTTTTTCTATTTCCCGTACGAGTATGCCAGACGGATGACATCTGCATAATTGATCCTGACCGGAAAGCAGCCGCAATAGTAAATCGTGGCATGGTTTTTCTCAAACCGCACCCGCCAAAAGAAGCAGAGCCAAAAAATAATACCCAGTGCGATCGGTGCCAAAAACGCAAAGCCCGCACCGTGTTGGAATAAGTCGGAAAATCCGGAAAATCCCGGTTTCAGGGCGGCGATAATGAATGCAGAAAATCCCAAAACAACAAACATCCCGCAGAGAAGAACCGGCGGACCCCATTGGCTGTAAAATGTCCGGCTGGATTTTGCGGTGTTCCTCATTGTTTTTCTCCGGAATATTTTTGTTCCAGTTTGCGTAAAAATGTATTCAGATCCCGACAGATTTGCGGGATTTCATTTGCGGCAAAAGCTCTACAGATCTCCAGGATCAGAAAGAGAAAACCGATCATTGCCAGAGCGGCGGGAATTTGCCACCAATATCCGGAAAGCGCTGCAGTGATACCCGTCAACAGGGCGAAGCCGCACCAGATCCCTGCAAAGATCCCGATCCATGGCGGCGGGGCGAGCGTGATACGCAGCGCGGCATTGTCTTCCGGCTGCAGCAGGCATCGTCCGCGCAGAGAATTGCGGGACATCCGGACCGGATACAGTACCAGCGGATCCCGGAGACTTCTTGTAAAAAGATTCATTTTGTTTTCCGGCAACAGAGCAGCCTGCAAAACGTCTTTTGCAAGAGAGAGCTGCAGGGTATATTCTGCGTAAGGTCCGAAATATCGCTTCAGGAGTTTCATGCACTGCCGCCTGTTCCGTTGAAAATGGTGTTGATTCTGCGTACTATAACACGGCTCCGGCAGCTTGTCAAGAGGAATCTTTTTTTGCCGGATCGTTTCCGGAAAAACGCGATCCGGGTTTGCAATTCCGGAAAAAGTCTGTATGTTAGAGGAAAAATGAAAACGACGGAGTGTTTTATGGATAAAAAGTCTGATATGGATATACGCATTGCCGGAAAACTGGAAACGCATTTTTTCGGCGTTCTGAACCCTGCCGCCCTTCCGCCGGAGTATGCAGAAGCGATCGGCAAAAGCGACCGCACAACTGCACTGAAAGTGGCGGCGGATCATTTCCGGAACCGGAAGACCAGTGCGTATTTTGCCGATCTGAAAGACCGGCGTTACAGTCCGGAAACGGCAGAACGGGCGGTACGCGGCGATATTACGGTGGTCAATTTTCCGTACCAATTTCCCGGCGGTAAGGTCGATTTTCTGTTCGATCCCACCGCATCCACCGGTGTCCACAACCCGGAGTGGCAATGGCAGCTCAACCGGATGTATTTCTGGAACGATATGGCACTTTCCTATCTGCACCAACCGGATGAAAAGATCGCCTCCGCCTTCGCTGCACAGCTGGTCGATTGGGTAGTCAATATCCCCTGTCCGGAAGCCGGCTGGAACGGTTGCGGCAGTGCGTGGCGCACCATTGAAACGGGCTTGCGTTTGATGGGCAGCTGGCAGGTGGCGTTTGAAGTCTTCCGGAAGTCGCCGTCGCTTTCCGATACGGCGTTGGCGCTTATGCTTGCATCCATGCACGAACAGACGATCCACGCCATGGAACACCGTACCGGTAAAAATTGGCTGATGATGGAACTGAACGGCGTCCATACCTTTGCCGCAGTCTTTCCGGAATTTTCCGATTCCACCGGACTGCGTAGAAAATCTGCGGAGATTTTGTGCGGGGAGATGAAACAACAACTGCTGCCGGACGGATTGCAGAACGAGTTGTCGCCGGACTATCATTTGGTTGTGTTCAGTTGCGGTGCAATGCTTTACAATATCGCTGTCCAAAACGGAACTCTTGCCGATTTGCCGGAAGATTTC
>JAGAPM010000005.1 GCA_017623265.1 Lentisphaeria bacterium
GCTTGCTTGCTTGCTTGCTTGCTTGCTCCGCACAAAGTGCTGATTTGCTCCACAAAGTGTCGCAAATGAGCTTGCTTGCTCTTGTCCTCCGCAGCCTCGGCGAAGGAGGATGCTCTTGTCCCGGCGTAGAGTTGCGGAGCAACCCGAAGCCGGATGCTCTTGTCCTCCGTAGCCTTGGCGAAGGAGGATGCTCTTGTCACGGCGTAGAGTTGCGGAGCAACCCGAAGCCGGATGCTCTTGTCCTCCACAGCCTCGGCGAAGGAGGATATTTGCTTAAACTGATATGTCAGAATTGAGTTTTCCATAATGGGAACTAATATAACATTACTTTCTGAAAAATCAAGTCTTTTGAAGAATTTTTGATTTTCAATATACATCCAACATTTTCATCAGTATGGATTTCAGTTCGTTGCGGAGGGCGACTGGCTCCAGCAGCTCCACCTGTCCCAACTGGGAAAGTACAAAAGGAAACAGGACTTCCTTTGTCACCGCCGGGATATCCGCCATTCCATCCGGATGGATGACCTGCCGGCTGTGCAGCGGTGCTGCTTTCAGGCTGTCGAGGGCGGTACCGGTCACCTTCAGGCGGATGTTTTTGATCTTCTGAAAACCGAGGAAGTCATCGGGATTGATGGAATCGATGATGGTGCGGCTGGGAGTGAAGGGGATCTTCACACTTTCCGCCGTTTTGATGCGGTGGAGAGCAAAAGTGCGCGGTTCATTCTTCAGATGGCAGAAACCTTTTGTGTACCAGGAGTTATTATTGAATACCAGAGTATGCGGTTCGATCAGACGCTCCGTGGTATCGCCCTTGTAGTCTGCGTAGGAGATCCGGACACAGGTATGATTCTGCCAGCTTTCGAAGATGGTCAGAAAAACAGCCGGATCCATCTGCACATAAAGTCCGGAAAGGATGGAAAGGCTGCCGATATTTGCGGTATCCAGGAAGTCGATGCAGTTATTGTTGTTATTGATAAGGAAATCCACCGCATTGCGGATCTTGTTCCGGAGAGGAGCGGGGAAAATATCTTCCGCAATGCGCGCCCCGATCACGGTTGCGAGCATTTCATTTTCGCCCAGATCCGCCGGTGCAATAAAATCCCACGGATACTTGAGATAATATCCGTTCCGCGCCCGGTCAAACGCCAGAGGACAGCCGAACTCGTTTTCCAGCACTTTCATGTCCCGGAGGATGGTTTTTTTTCCGCAATCGATCGGAATATCCTCTTCGACTGCGATCCGCCGGAACTCCTCCACCAACTTTTCCGAGTTCGGATACCGGTTTTCTTTCAGGGCTCCTGCGATGCGTCTCAAGCGCTGTAACTGGGATTTCTGCATTGGCATGTGTTTTTATCTCCTCTCTTGTTCGGGATTTGATTCAATCCGGAAATGTGTACTGCGCCTGAAGGGCAAGGATCACATCCGGATCGTTGGTGGTCAGGTAGTCGATCCCGCAGCCGCGGGCAACTGCATATTCTGCGGCATTGCCCGGCGCCCAGGTATCGACCCCGATCCCCCGGTCATGATAAAATTTCACCTGTTCCATCGTCAGGGCACACACGGGGATCCCGACCCGGTTCAGCAATGCAAGATACTCTTCCGTATTTGCTTCATCGGGCAAATTGCGGACACTGAAACCGTGACGGGGCAGTTCCGGAGCATACTTTTTCGCCGCCCGGAGCATGTTGCTTCTGCCGCTGATGATACTGCAATGACCGTAAAATCCCCGTTTTTCCAGTTCCTTGAATACACGGCAGGCAAGGTCTTCGTCATCTTCTTTCAGTTCCACGGCAAGAAAGATATCCGGGCGTTTGGAGCAGACAAGATCCAGAAACTCGTTGAATTCAGGGATACGAGTCCCGGCAAACTCTTCGCCACGCTTGAACCCGAAGTCCAGTTGCTTCAACTGTTTCAGCGTCATCTCCCGGATCAGACCGCTGCCGTTGCTGTGCAGATCCACATTCGCTTCATGAGAAAGAACGATCTCGCCGTCGGCAGTTCTGCGTAAATCAAATTCAATGCCGTCGACCGGCAGTTCCATGGCTTTTTCAAAGGCGATCAATGTATTTTCGGGATATTTTCCACACCATCCCCGGTGAGCAATAATTACAGGTTTCACAGGTTTCTCCTATCTTTTCCGGAAATTCTGAACAAAATCAACCATACATGAATTTACTGCTCAACCGGAATATTTCAACGAACCAAGCAAAAATTTTTCACTTTTTTGCGGTTTCTGTCATGCAAAGACACAAAATGTCCACTTGCTTATGGTAAAATAATGTCAGAAACACGAAAACAGGCACGAATCATGAAAGGAACAAAACGATGTGGAAAAAGCTCATCAATCTTGTAACGAAGAACGTAAAGAAAAATGAAACAGCACATCCGGTGCGCCAGTTGCGTCCGGTGGAACAGTATGTGCAACTCTCCCTGCCGCTGGATTGAAGGCTGCGCTCATGTTTGAACGTGTTCTTGCCATTCTGGGCGCAATATGGCTGACCGGAAAAATGGAGGAAAGCCGGGAAAAAAGGGAGAGTTGCGGGTGCGGCTGCCTGTGCCTGATCGGACTCTGGCTGCTGGGCGTATTGCTGCTGAAATCGTGCGGCAGTTAACTCCGTTCCGTCAGTCTTCCTCTTCATTCCCTGCAGCGGCATCTTCCATTTTCTTCTTGAAACTCAAGGCATCCGGATCGCCAGCATTGATCGCTTTCTGCAGGTAGATCAAAGCGCAGTCCTCATCGACCTTGATCCCGGCTTCTCCGCTGGCATAGACCTGAAACAGCTGGTAGCAAAGCCGTCCATACAAGGCTTTCTCTGCCGGGATTTTCCAGTCTGTGACTTTCCGGTCAGCCGCCTTGCGGAACTCTTCGATTCCTTCCTTGAAGCAGCCGAAAGCGATATAAACAGCTCCGACACCGATTCGTGCACTCATTTGTTCCGGCTCGATGGCAAGTGCCGCCTGATAATAAGCCAGCATCTGGAACAGATCTCCGTTGCAGCTCAGCAACATATCTCCGCAACCGGCGAATCCCCGTGCATCACCTCTTTTTCCGGCAAGATAATACGCATACATGATCTGCGGCACGGACCAGGAATCTTCGCCGCACTGCATTTTCCGGAACTCGATATCCGCAAGCGTGACAAGCGTTTCTGTTTTGCCGTCATATTCCGGCAGTTTCACTTCCGGCACCACCGGCATGGGCGGTTTCAGATTCCGGATCCCGCCGATGCTGTAGAAGAATTGATTTTTTCCATAAAAATCATTCAGCTCCACGCCCACTTTCCGCAAGGGTTTGAACCAATTGTTTTCGATCAGTTCCGGTGCGATCTCCGCCAGTTTTTTGAAATCGGCGTTTGCGACCTTCGGAGCGATGTTTTTCAACAGCGTTCCTGCCGTGAAATAACAGGCAGCCTGAATGGACCGGTCCTGCGTAAATGCGGCGGCTTTCCGGTAAAGTTCAGCAGCTTTGTAACGGTAGGAATAACGGGGCAGATCCGGTTTGTTCAACTTCAATTCCTTGAGGTTGGTACCCCAGATACAGGCATATTTTCCCCGGCAGATCAGGTTATCCGGCTCCAGATAAGTTCCGCAGATTTTATCACCGTCAAACCGCAGCAGTGCCGCCATGCGGAGCGTTGCATCCAGTTTTTCCAAGTTGTTTTTTCGCATTTTTGAGCTGTTCTTCCGCTTTGAAATATTTCTCCGAAATGGTACGGACCGGACCGGTAAACCACTCCCGCGCTTCGGCAGAACGGTTTTCCCGCATCAGACGCCGCGCCAGAATGTTACGGACAATTTCATGGATAAATTCTTCTCCCGCAATATGCAGGTCGAAGGGATGTTCCCCCTTCACGCAGTGACGGGAAAAAGCAACATATCCCTCAACATAAATATTCTGCGTATATTTTTTGCAGAAATCCAACAGCTGACCGGTGGTCATGATCTGTTCCGCGACCAAACCGGCATCTTCGGGGGTACTGCCGTTCAGCCAGCGTTTGAGGGCATCTTCATATCTGCCGAGTTTCACCAGTTCCAGACCGGCAAGGGCATTCAGCTCCCGGTGTGTATTCAAGGCAATGGAGGTATGGGGCATATCCTTTTCCGTGTAGTCCGGGTGGGTGGCGATATAAGAATCGATTGCAGCGATTTTCGCTTCACCTTCCAGCTGTTTCAGGGTCAGGAGGTCCAGCAGTGCGGCGTGTTCTTTCCTGCCGGAAAGGAGTTTTTTTGCGTCCGCATACGGCACACGCAGCGCCAGGACCGGCAGATTGACCTCACTTTTTGCTGCAAATTCCATAGCGACTTTCCGGACATGGGGGTAGTTCCGGCAAGTCAACCCGAAAGCCACGATCATATCCCGTACGACGGGGTCTTTTTCTGCCAAAACCCGCAGATCTTCCTCTTTTTCCAGCTGCAGAATATAAAATGCGTTCATCATATTGCCGGAGTAAGCCTTGTCCCCGCGATTCCAATGGTATGACCAGTAGTCCATATCATTGGTTCTGCGCCAATGTTTTTCCGGTACTTTGTTGACCGTATAAGCACGCAGATCCCGATGGTACTGCAAGATTTTATCTTCGGTAGAAACACCGATCACGCCGTCAATCGGCGGCAGCTCATAGTTCCAGACACCATCTGAAGTGCAGAGCGCATATACACAACCCTGCGTATCGCGGCAGCCTGCGTTCAGGGCTTCCAATGCCTTTGCAATCGTTTCCGCCAAATGCTGACGGCGATCTTCACGCATAAGCAGGAACACATAATATACCGGGATCGTGGTGTACTTGCGCTGCTCCAGCGGCAGGGCAAGAAGTTTCTTCCACGCTTCCGGCATTTCTTTATGGGTGTAACGTTTGGAGATCTCACCTGACCCCCGGGCAAAAAGTTCAAATTCCAACAGTTCCGGATGAGGTGCAGGTACGATCTGATTGCCGCGCCGGAAGCGTCCGTAGCTGGCATATTCCACGAATGCATCCAGTTTTTCCTGCGGGATGTTCAAATTCTTTGCTTTTGCTTTGTGAATGATCTCATCCCGCCATATTTCGACAACCCCGTGTTCGGTGCGATCAAGCCCCACCGGCAAAGTCTGACGGACTTCCGGAAAGTACACTTTGGCAATTTTGACCAGATGAGCATCCACATTGACATTCGGGAATCCGGTCACATCTCCATGATCGATCAGACCGGCAGTAACATTAACATTGCAGCACATTGCAGCAGCAATGGCGAACACAGCAAAAATCTTTTTCTTCATTGTTTTTATCCTTTTTTCCAGAGGCGGAAAAAGGAGAGACCACCGGAACGGTTCCGGCGTTCTGCAACTCCTTTTTTCATTTTGTGATTCTTTGCTGTAGTATAACTTGATTTTCAGAAAATGCAAGAAAAAAATTCGCTGTTTTCAGGAAAGTTTAAAGATTTTTTTCCGGATGGGTTCCAATTCATTTTCTTCAAGAAGCTGATCCGCCTCTGTAGGCGCATGATGCCCCACCTCCCTGATGCGCAGGATCCGGTATTCTTCCGGAATGGAGTTGGCAACTGCGAACTGTCCCGGAGGCGGCACATTGTGATCGCTGAGTGCCGGAGTCACCAGAACGGGGACCCGGATATAGCGGGCGGCAGATGCGGCGCTGCAAAGATCGAAGGTCCGCATCCCCTGTTCTGATGCTTTTGCCAGAGAGACCCGTGTGTAAGAAGGATCGTCTTCATTGCCGGGATAGTCCAGTGTGATGCGTCCGCCCAGCGTCGGAACATTCAGCTCTGCCGCCTTGATCCGGGGATCCCATGCGGTACACATCGCTCCCATGGCTCCGCCCAGACTGCCGCCGGAGCAGACAATATTCTCTTTTACATCCGGAAACATATCGATCATGATGGAAATGGCGGTCCAAAGGTTGCGGACTCCGGCAATCAACACATATTTTTCCGGATCATGAAAGCCGTATGCGGCGTGATACCTTTCCTGCCACGGGATCTCCTCGCACTGGGAAAGACCAAGCCCCGGCACGCAGGGCATAGCGATGGTCAGACCGGGACTTCTCCCGGCATCCGGCACGGCGGGATTTCCGTATCCATGTGCAATGATCTGACCTCCCAGCGAAACATCCGGCCGGCAGATCCACATCCCGATCCTGAAGCCATCGCAGGCAATGAAACTGACTTTATAAATCGTTGTTCCGGGATAGGGCGACCAGACTTTGCCCTCCACGGTATAATCCAGTTTGCAGGTGGTCGCCCGCTCATACTGTTTCCGCCAGAACTCCTCAAAACCCTGAACCGGCTCTTCGCCTCTGATCTCAAGAAGTTGTTCTTTCGTAAAACCGCAAGTATGTTCCAATTCCACCGCCATCTCTCAAGATCCTTTCTGTTTATGTTTTAGGTTAACTATGTTAACTATAATGCACTGCATGAAGAATACAAGACAGAAAAAATTTTTTCAGGTAAAATATTGCAAGACAGCGGGAGCTGTAGTATATTAGACTCCGTTCTTGAAAACATCAGAAAATCAAGGAGAAGACTTGTGCGCGCCCGATTCGATAAAAACCGCGCGGAACGGTACTGGAACTTTGCAGCGCTTCAAAATCCGCCCGCATACCGCCCCGAAACCGATGAACGCTGTCAGCAGCCCGGTATGCAGGCGATCGTTTACGATGGCGTCACGGAGAAGGGGGAAGTCTCCAGATTTTTCGCATACATCGCTTTCCCGGAAGGTCCGGCACCGGAGGGCGGTTTCCCCGGGATCGTATTGACACACGGAGGCGGCGGGACTGCATTTGCATGGGCAGTAAAGCTCTGGGTCTCTTACGGTTATGCTGTGATCGCGCCGGACTGGTACGGGGATAAGCCCCTGACCGCCATCTGGGGCGAGAACGAAGATGACCTGCGGGGTCCCCGGGGTGAAAGTGTCCCCCTGACACCCCACCGGAGCCGGAAGACGTACCGCTATATCACGCCCACTCATGTGGTAGCGGTCGCCAATCTTGTTCTTGCCCATTCCCTGCTGTTGAGTCTGCCGCAGGTCAATCCGGAAAAGACTATGTATGTGGGACTTTCCTGGGGCAGCTGGTACGGCGCCATGGTGGCGGCAGTGGATCCCCGGTTCAAAGGCATTCTGGAGATCTATCTGGGCGATAAGAAGCCGAACCGGAAACTGATCAACGGCAGATTCCTCGATCAGGCGAAATCCCCCGTGTACTATGTGGTCGGGACCAACGATGCCCACGGCAGCCCGGAGACCATGCAGGCGGGTTTCGATGCCTGCGGAAAAATGCTGGGCAACCGGACCATGATCGTGGATCTGCGCCACTCCCATATCGGCTTTACATTCAAGGCGTGTCAGCGGATCGCCGATTCTGTCCTTCAAGGTGCGCCCGGTCTGCCGGTTCTGGATAAGACAACGGTAAAAGGATCAACGATTTCCGCAAAAGTGAAGTCGGAAGGCGCCGGGATCCGGAAAGTCTTCCTCTGCTATACAGCGGACCGGTCGGAACCGGTCTGGCACAAACGGAAATGGCACATGATCGAAGCCGCATACGATGGCAAAACCATCAAAGCCAAACTGCCCCCGGGTACATTCCAGTGCTATCTCGCCGCATACGATGAAGATGACCTGAACTCCTACTGCTGCGGCACCGGCGATGTGGTGATATTATAAGAAACAGCCGGTGGAACTTTCTGAAGAAAGCTTCCCCCGGCACCCCCTAAAAGACTTTTGGCGCGAAGCACAGTGCAAGCACTGCACTTCGCAATTTTTTCCGAAAATCTCAGATTTTCCGCTAAAATAAAAATGAGCCGCTTCTCTCAGTTCTTCAACAACTTCTGCAGGGCGGAGGCAATGGCGGGAGTACCGGCAATGATGCCATTGGCGGGGTAATCCTCTCCACCGTTCAGGTCGCAGACGAGTCCGCCGGCTTCCCGGACAATGATGGCACCGGCAGCAACATCGTAGAGCTGAAGCCCTTCCTCCCAGTAGCCGTCGAAGACGCCGGACGCAGTCATGGCGAGGTCGAGAGCCGCCGAGCCACAGCGTTTGATGTCCCGGAGATGAGGCAGCACCCGCACAAACTTTTCCAGCACCGGTTCCACTTTGTTTTCCCGCAGACGCGCAAAGCCGGTAGCGCAGGCGGCGTGATCCAGTTCTGTACAGTCCGAAACATGGATGGGCTTGCCGTTTTCAAAGGCACCCTGCCCGGAGACAGCGGTAAAGAGGCGTCCCAATGCAGGCGCGCAAACTGCCCCGGCGTATCCTTTTCCATTTTTGTATAACGCAATGGAAATGCTGTAGTAAGGATGATGCTTCACAAAAGATTGGGTGCCGTCGATGGGGTCGATCACCCAGCAGTATTCGGACTGGATCCCCCGGTGTCCGGTCTCCTCCCCGAAGATGTCATGATCCGGGAACCGCTCCAGAATTTTCGCCACGATCAGCTTTTCGATGGCTTTATCCGCAATGGAAACCAGATCTTTGCTGGTGGCTTTCCCTTCAATATCCCCTTCTGTGATCTTTCCGAAGTAGCGGAGAGATTCCTCTCCGGCGAGGTTTGCAAGTTCGGTCAAAAAGTCGATCATAAATCTGTTCCTTCTGTTGGATTCTGTTCCATATAATATAACGCGCCGCCGGTTTCTTTACAAGAAGTCTTGACAAAAATAAAATCGCGTGTACCTTTTAAAGACAACACAGAAAGGACAAAACACCATGGATACGACTTATCAATGGATCGATATGGAACAGATCGGCGTGGAAGGTCGCGGCTGGGAAGACCGGGAATCGCCGTATGACCGCCTGCCCCTGCATGCGAAGGAAAAGATCTGCGCATTCAGTCAGGCGGTATGGGATTTGAGCCATTCCTCCACCGGCATGTGCATCACATTCCGGACCGATTCCACCGAGATCCGGGTCCGGCGTGAACTTGCCCTGCCCCAGTTGAACGAATACAATTTCAACAGCTGCGCATTCTCCGGGTTCGACCTTTACGGCGAAACGGCAAAGGGCACCTGGCGTTGGATCGGCACCACACCGTACAGCGACTCCGAAAACAGCGAATATGCGCTGGCAGTCAACATGGCGCCCGGTTACCGGAAGTACCGGATCTATCTGCCGTTGCGGAACCAGCTGCTCAAAGCGGAGATCGGTCTGCTGAAGGGCGCAAAGTTTGAAGCGATCCAGCCGCGTCCGTTGAGCGAAAGCGTAGTGTTTTACGGCTCAAGCATCGTTCACGGAGCGTATGTGAGCCACGCAGGACTTTCCCATCCATCCCGTCTGGGCAGAGCGCTGGATCGGCCTGTGATCAATCTGGGTTTCTCCGGAATGGCAAAAATGGAAACCGGCATGGCGGAAGTTCTGGGGGAACTGGCGTGCAGTCTGTATGTGATCGACGCCCTGCCGAACATGTATCCGGCACTGGTCCGGCAGAATGCAGTGCCGTTCCTGAAGCGGTTGAGAGAATTGAGACCTATGACCCCGATCCTGCTGATGGAAGAACCGGACCGCGCCAACGACTGGGTCTATCCCAACCTGCGCAAACATACCCAACGCAACCGGGCGGAACTGCGGAAAGCCTACCGGCAGCTGATTGCAGAGGGGATGAACGATCTGTACTATCTGCGGGGCTGCGGTCTGACCGGAACCGATGGAGAAAACTCCGTGGACGGCATCCATCCCTGCGACGGCGCCGTGGAACAGATGTACCGGAAAATACTGCCCGCCATCCGGAAGATCTTCAGGAAGTAAAAACTGATTTTTTCAGTACAACGCCACTTTTGCCTGCAAAATCTCTGCCATAATGCAGTATCCGGCGAAAGTGATGTGGGTACCGTCCGGTCTGGCGTAGGCTTCTGCCAGTTCTCCGGCAGAATCCAGCATGGAGGTATGGTAATCAATATACCCGGCATACTTGCGTTCGGCAAGCTCTTTGATCCGGGCGTTGAGCGCAACGATCTTCCCCTGATACTGAAAACGGTCCCAGGTATCGCCGTGACGCAGAGGCAGGATGGAACAGAAGTAAACTTTGATCCCCCGGGCGGCGATGGCATCTCCGATCGTTTCATATTTTGCCATCATCCGGTCGTTATCCTCCTGGATCCCGTTGATCCCTGCCATCAGCACAACCTGTTCCGGTTCAAATGGAAAGAGATCTTCATCCAGACGAAAGTACAGCCCTGCCAGATTATCACCGGAGATCCCCCGGTTCATGAACGAACAGCCGGGAAAAAACTCCTGGATCTGAAAGCCGTTGGTGATGGAGTCGCCGTAAAAGACGGTTTTCACCTTTTGGGGCGGGAGCTGACGGAACAGCAATTTTTCCGCCACGGGCTCGTATGTTTTGTACCAGTCCAGGATTCCGGTATCCTGTTCGGTAAAAAGATCGGTAAAGGGCATCATGGTCGTTTTCCTTTCGTATTCAGTGCAGTAACTATACAGCAGATGCCGCACTTTTTCAACCGGGCGCAACTGATTCCATGGAAAAAAGATTCTTTCGCTTGCAAAATGAGACCTTGGCAGTATAGTAAATGGATGTTCGTAAAATTCAGGACACGACCGGAATAAAAATCGCAAAGATACAAATGTTGTTTTACAGAACAGTCGCAGTCATTGCCATGCAAGAGGATCTTTAAGGTTATGGATATAGCTGTTATCGGCAACACCGGACATTTGAATTATCTTTTTGAGGATCTGCCCCAACTGCCTGAGTGCAAGGTTATTGCTGCATGTGCGGCAGGCGGGGAACAGCCTGCCCGGACTCTTTCCGCACTGCAGAAACTCAACCTGCCTGCCCCGGAACTTTTTGCGGATTACCGGACGATGCTTGATCAGGTCAAAGTTGATCTTGCCGTGATTGGCGGACCTTTTGAAGAACGGGCGGCTATGTGCAAATATTGCATGGAACGGAAGATCGCCGTTTTCACTGAAAAACCCTGTGCGATCACACTGGAAGAACTCACTGAACTCAAGTCCGTTACAGCAAAACATAACGGGGTGCTTTACGGCATGATGGGCATCCGTTTTGAAGCGCCTTTTCACACGGCGTTCAAGCTGATCGATTCCGGTGTATTGGGGAAAATCAAACTTATTTCTACGCGTAAATCCTACAAGATCGGTGAGCGCCCCGGATATTTTTTCAACCGATCCACTTACGGCGGCACGATCCCGTGGGTAGGGATCCATGCAGTGGATTGGATCGCCTGCTGCAAGGCGGGCGAATTTTCCAAGGTGTACGCAATCCAGCATTACGGCGAAAAGAGCTGTGGCACGCTGGAAACTGCCGCCCATTGCCTTTTTACGCTTGATTCCGGCGCAATCGCTTCGGTTGATATTGATTATATGCGCCCCGCCGGAGCGGCGACTCACGGTGATGACCGTTTACGCACCGTCGGCGAAAAGGGCGTGCTCGAAGTGGCACAGGGCAAGCTGGAACTGATCACGGCAGACGGCACAACGTTCCCGGAATTGGAAGCGCCGGAACTGGGGTGTTTCGGGCAGCTGGTGCGGGATCTGCAAAGTCGGAGCGACAACCTGGCGTACGAAACAGCGTTGACTTTCAAAGTGACGGAAGCTGCTCTGACAGCACAGCTTTCAGCAGATAAAAATTGTGAACTTTCCATATAAGAGGATTTTTTTATGAGCATCAAAGTGGCAATCGCCGGAGTCGGCGGCTATGGTTCCATGTATGTGGATCACTTCTGCCGTCTGGCGGAAGCAGGCAGGGTGGAATTGGTCGCTGCTGCTGAATTTTTTCCCGAAAAATGGGCTGATCGCATCGAAAAACTGCAGGCGCACGGTGCAAAAATCGTCAAAAGTGCCGACGAACTTTACGACCTTGGTGTGCAGTTTGATCTTGTGGGCTTACCGGTGGGCATCGAAAGTCATGAACCCCTGACGATCCGGGCGTTGGAACATAACTGCAATGTATTGGTGGAAAAACCGCTTGCCGGAAATTTGCAATCCGTGAAAAATATCATTGATGCCCGCAACAGAACCGACCGCTTCGTAGCAGTGGGTTTCCAGCATTTTTATGAACCCGCCTGCCAGAAAGTCAAGGAGCTTCTGTGCAGCGGTACTTTGGGTAAGATCCTGAAGATCAAGCTGATGGGACGCTGGTCCCGCGGCGATGCGTATTATCAGCGCAACAACTGGGCGGGCAGAATATCCGGGAAACATTCTCTGATTCTGGATTCGCCTTTCTGCAATGCCTTTGCCCATTATGTGAACATGCTTTTGTATCTGGCTTCCTCCGGGCGGGATGCAATTGCGGTACCGGAACTGATCCGTGCCGATCTGAGCCGCTCACGCGACATCGAAAACTTTGATACCGGGATCGTACAACTCACTGCCGACGGCATCCCGGCTACGGTCATGCTCACGCACTGCTGTGATACCGAGTTTGCGCCCCGGCTTGTCATGACCTGCGAAAAAGGCACGGTGATCTATGATGAAGCGACCACCTGGCAGGTGTACGACGCCAATGGCGCAGCTTTGGACGGCTTTGATTATACCGGCAGAGCAAACCACACATTTATGTTTGATGCAGTCATCAATCGCCTGAATGATCCTTCGCAGCGGATCTGCACGCCCGAACTTGCCCGTGCGCACGTGGATCTGATGGAACAGATCTACAAAAAGGGCGAAATCAAAACGCTGTCTGCTGATTCTTACACGATCCGCCCCGAAGATGGTGTGCGCATCAATAACGGTCTGGCGGAAGCGTGGGACGAACTTTATAAGTCATTGTAAAAAGAGCTTCGATATGCACGACAGAAAAAAATACCAGATGGACATGTGTCACGGGTCCCTTTTCAGCCAGATCTTCCGCTTCTCGCTGCCGCTGATGGGAACGAACCTTATCAGCCTTCTGTTTTATGCGGCAGACCTGATCGTACTCGGTCAGTTTGCCTCGGAAGAGGCACGTGTTGCCGCCACCGCTGCGGTGGGTGCATGCGTTGCACTGAATGTGATGCTGGTGGTTTTTTTCAGCGGATTCGGTGCCGGGGTGACCTCGGTCGCCGCCCGGTATGTGGGTGCGAAAGATGATAAGAAAGTCTCCCGCGTAGTTCATACGTCCATTGCGGCAGGGCTGTATGGGGGGATCGCCGTCGGGATCTTCGGGATCTTCTTCTCCCGGACCGCTTTAGCTTTAATGGACACACCGGATGATGTGCTGGATAAAGCCACGCTCTACCTCCAGATCTGCTGTGCGGGGCTGCCGTTTTCGATCCTTTACATCATCGGTGCCTCCATCCTGCGTGCAGTAGGCGATACGAAACGGCCTCTGCTTTATATCACGATCGCCGGGGTGGTCAATGTGCTGCTCAATCTGTTTTTTGTGATCGTGTTCAAGACCGATGCCGCCGGGGTGGCACTCGCCACCAAGATCTCCAACATTCTTTCTGCCGTGCTGGTCCTGCGGGCACTGTACCACTCGGAAGGTTCGATCCGACTGGTTTTCAAGAAGATCCGTTTCCACGCTGAAACGCTGAAAGAGGTCCTGTGGATCGGACTGCCCGCCGGATTTCAGGGGGCGCTTTACACGATCTCCAACATCTTTATCCAGTCTTCCGTAAACTCTCTCGGCAGTATGGCGATGGCGGGGAATGCGGCAAGTCAGAATCTGGAAGGGATCGCAAGCGTGTCAAACGGTGTCTACTACCAGAGCGCCATGAGTTTTACCGGACAGAATCTGGGGGGCAGGATGTACAAACGGATCATCCGCAGTATTCTGATCTGTCTGTTTTACAACACATTGTTCTCCCTTTGCATCTGCTCTCTCTTCCTGTTCTTCGGCAGACCGCTGCTGGGTCTTTACAACCCGAATCCGGAGGTGATCCGCTGGGGTATGGAACGGCTTGTGATCATGATGAGCTGTTCTTTCCTGTGCGGGATCATGGATACGATCTCCGGCTCGCTGCGGGGGCTGGGACACTCCGTCAAGCCCACCATCACCACGATCATGGGTGCGTGCGTGTTCCGGATCGCCTGGGTACTGCTGGTGTTTCCGCACTTCCCGACCCTGCGTTCTCTGGTGATCTCCTACCCGGTCTCCTGGATCCTGATCGGTGTGATCAACGGGATCATTCTGGTCTATGTCTGCCACAAAATGATGAAGGCGGCGCGGGACGAAAGGCACATCCGCCAATATGCCCGCAACCACCTTTGAGCGTGTGATCAGAACTCAAACTTGAGGACGGTCACGCCCCGTTCCTCCACATCGCTCCAGTCGTAATCCTTCAGGATCACGCCGTGCCACATTTCAAAGGGCACTTCTTCGCCGGTCCGCAGATTCGTGATGCGTTTCGGCTCCTGTCCGCTGGTCTCAAAGAGGGCATAAGCGCCGCTGGGTTTTTCCGTCACCAGCACGTAGAAGATATTGGAATCATCCAGCGGGGTAGTCACGGAGTAGAAGCCGGCGCTGTTGTAGACATAAAAGAATCCGGGCGTAAAGAATGTTTTTGCGGGACCTTTTGTGTTGTAGATGGCTTCGCCTCCCCACTTGAGGAAGTTGGCAATGGCGTCGAAATTCGGGCGCAGATCGGGCGGAACGGAGCCGTCGATCATGGGGCCGATCCCGGGGGCGAAGTTCCACATGCCATGCTGACCGAGACTGGTAATCATCTGGCGCAGCAGGAAGAAGCGATCGTTTTTGTACGGCTCCTCCAGCGTATCCGGCCCCTGATACCACCAGCCGTTGGGGGCGGGGATATCTTCATTGAAGTCCTGGGGCGGCAGGCAGTTATGCCAGACATTGCTTTTCCGGTATGTTCCTGCGCGGTTGTACGGGGGATCCGGCTCTTCGCCGCAGAATTCCGTGGTTCCGACATCCTGTTCCGGAATGCTGAACTCATCTCTGCTGTTTATGGTTACGACGGCATCCGGGAAGCGTTTGCGGATCTCGGCGGGCAGTCGGCTGAAATGACCGGGTGCGCCGCCATCCAGCCAGAAACCGGCGATCAGGTCGCCATAGCGTTCTTTCCATTCGTCCAGCACGCGCACGGTCGCCTCGAAAAATTCGATACAGCCATCCGGCGTGATTTCCGGAGCGACTGCGCCCTGTGTTTCTTCGGCGTTGTGATTGTGGCAGTCTCCGGGATAATAGAGCATGGGATAGAGTCCGGCGGCACGGGCGGCGCGGAGATATGCCCCCAGATAATCCTGTTTCGTTTTCCGGCGGAACTCCGGCAGTTCGGTGGGGTAGAGCATCATCAGCCCGCCGCAGGTGTGGATCGAAGTGAGGATGAGATATTTCGCCCCCATATCCAGTGCGTTCTGAACGAGATTTTTCGCCACGGTTTCGGGATCGCCAGCCGCCGCTTCAAATTCTTCCGGCGTTTTATAGGTGAGCGGTTTGCAATGGGCTGCGCTGACGCAGGCATTTCCGCCGCCGGTGTAAAGTCCGTAGTGATAAAAGATTCCCACGCGGGAGGGGATGTACCATTTCATCATCCGGTCGAGCCGTGCCTGAACTTTTTTTGCAAGAGCCATAAATCGTATCTCCTTAATAATATGTTTTTTGGTTTGAACGGGATAAAGTAGCACCACCTGCCCCCGTTTCAAGAGCGGGATGCGCAAAATCCGGAAAAAAGCGGAGGTCAGTGTAACGCCACACTCAAGGCGGCAATGTCGCCAATGGCATCCCCCAGCTCCGCCGGAAGAATTTGACAGGCGGCACGATTCAGTGCAAGTGTTTCCTGTTCGATCACTTTTTCCATTTCCGTGCGCAACAGATCTTCGCTCCGTTGGAAGATACTGCCGATGACGATCTTTTCCGGGTTCAGCAGGTCGATCATCACCGACAGCGCCTGACCGAGACGGCGTCCGCTCTCCGCCATGATCTCTTTCGCTGCCGGATCGCCCGCTGCCGCAGCAATGGCAATGCTTTTCGCCGTGATCTTTTCCAGATCACCAACCGATTGACACCAGGGCAGCGGCAAATGTTTTTCCGCATACATCCTGCCCAGCTGCGCGATGCCGCCGCCGGAACAGAATCCCTCAAAGGAGCCCCGTTTTCCGTAACCCGCGGGTCCCTCCTCCGCCAGCCGGATATGACCGCATTCTCCCGCCATTCCACAGGCACCGGAGTAAAGTTTCCGGTTCAGGATCAGTCCTGCCCCCATGCCTGTACCGAAGGTGAGAAAAATCATATTGTCCGAGCCGCGTCCGGCGCCGTATTTCCATTCCGCCAGTGCGCAGGCATCTGCATCGTTGCAAAGTTTTGCCGGAATATGGAAATGATCGGCAAGGATGCGGCAGACCGGGATCTCATCCCAACCCGGCAAGTTCGGGGGCGACAGGATCACGCCGGCGTTGCTGTCCAGCGGTCCGCCGCAACTGATCCCGATGGATGCGGGCTTTACGGCAGGATATTTTTTCAGCAGAGCGTCCGCTTCTGCAATAAACTTTTGGATGCATTCATAAGGATTTGGAAAATCTGCCGTTGCGAAGACCGTCTTTTCCACGGTTTCAATATTTTTGCCATCGGTTTTTCCCAGAATTGCGGCACATTTTGTTCCACCGATATCGAATCCGAGCAGCCACAGTTCCATTACTTGTTTCCTCCGTTCCGGGCTTCGATGTACCGCCGCGACATACCGAAGGTGGTTTCCGAGCAATAGACCGGTTCTTTCAGACTGTGAAGCAGCTCTGCGATCACATCTTCCGCTGCGTCCGGCAGGATCGTGAGGGTGAAATCATGTTCGCCGAGGTCGGTAATGCCGTTCCGGGCAAACCGTTCCGGCGTATACGGGTCGTGATGCGCAAAGTGAGGAGACCGGACCAGCGTGAGCCGTGCGGTTCCGTCCGGCTGAACATCAGCGGAGAAGATCTCGCTGCTGATCAGGGTCAGGGTATGCCCGTTACCGGCGAGGGTCATGCGGTTGAAAACGGGGTATTCCTCCCCGTTCAGCGCCCGTTCCAGCAGGGCGCCGGGGATGCCGTCGATCCGTTTTTTCACGTTGAATGCGGGCTTGATGTGCAGTTTGAGCAACTGTTGAGGGCTGTGCCAGTTCAGCCGCAGACGCAGCCGGATCCCCGGGACGCTATCGAACATGCCGCAGTACCAGTTGAGGGTGTTTCCACCATCGTCCTTTGTCTCTGCAACCAGTTCGCTGTAAAGGGGTCCGGTGATCTTGCTCTGCCATTTTCCCTTCTGACGGAAACGGGAAACGGGGGCGGCGGTGTAACCGCTGACACTGTGTGTCCAGGTATCACTGGGATCCGGATAGACCACTGCCTCCGGAGCGGCGGCAAGGAACTCCACGCCAGCCCGTTGAAGCGAAACGATGCCGGTTTTGTCCGTTTTCACAGATATATCATCATTTTTCAGCGTATTTCTGTTCGCCTGAACCGACCCGGTGATGACAGGGTCTTCGTAATCCAGCTCCAGGATCTTTCTTGCCCGGGGCGGGATCTGAAGGGGGAAGATGAAAGCAAACCGGGAGTTCGTCGATTCCTCCGACGGGATCTGCTGGACCGGGTACGGGGTGCCGTCCGTATCGTAGAACGAGACCGGCTCACCGTATTTCCAACACTCGGCAAGAGACGGCGGGAAAGTGACAAAGCCCCGGAACGGACCGGCGGAAGGATTGTCAAAAATGATCCGTTGCCGCATCGCAGGCGGGAGTGTCTGATTCTTCCGGCGGGACCACTTGAGGAAGGCTTCGTATGCCATATCGCGGGCAGTGCCGAGGCTGTCCTCCACATCGGCATAACCGCTTTTGACGGAAGAACCTGCGTGGATATCATGGAAGGTGGCAAAGAGTACTTTTTTCCATGCGTCCTTCCGCTTTGCCGGGGTCAGGAAACGATCCAGATTGATGAGGGTGTTTTCTGTCTTCCGGACCTCCCGTTTGATACGGGAATATGCCGAATAACAGCCGATCGCATGATGCTGCAGTTCACCCTCGTGGACGGGCAGAACGGCACCGGAGGCACGGACCGCCTCAAAATAGGCATCCGGATGGCTGAAGCGGAACTCCACGCCGGGGAAGTCATTTTTATGCTGCAGGATCCAGTCGATCTCCTCCCGGAACGGACCGCCGCCATGGTCGCCCAGCCCCCAGAAGCACATCACATGTCCGATCTTCGGATCTGCCTGCTCCAGAACGCTTTCCAGATGGCTCTGGTTGTACTTGATATAGGTGGCATAATGAGTGATGATCCGGGAAGTCAGCACTTCTGTGCCATCGGGTGCGCGCCAGATGAAATCATTGGCGGGGAGGTTCATCTCCGCAGGCGATGGACGCATGAAAATATAATTTTTGATCCCGGTTTCCGCATAGAAGGAGGGCAGCATGGCACAGTGACCGAAGCTGTCCACATTGTATCCGGTCTGAACGGTAACGCCGAATTTTTCTTTGAAGTAGCGACAGGAGATCTCACCATGCTTGCGGAAAGTCTCCGGGGACGCCAGATTGCAGTCCGGCTGAACATACCAACCGCCGACGATATGCCAGCGTCCGGCGGCAACGTGCGCCCGGATCCGTTCAAAAAGGGCAGGTGCATAATTTTCAATGATCTCATAAAACCATGCCTCGCCGCGGGTGATGTGCAGTTCGGGGTATTCGTCCAGCAGTTCGCAGGCGGTGCGGGCAGTGGAAAGGACTTCATCGATCCCCTGCTCCCGTTTCCACAGCCAAACCGGGTCCAGATGTGAATTCACAATAAAATGTACGATCATAACAGTACCTCCTGACCGTTCTCATTATTTTTGATAAAATAGCGCCAAATCCTCCGTTTTCAAGCAGTTTTTCCCTTGCAAAAGGCTGTTTTTTGCGGTATATTCAGTGAACAGAAAAGTAAACGATGCAAGGAGAAAGCGGAATGTTGGGAGAATGGCAGAAACTGGAAGCGAATTGTCCGGCAGGGTACACCCTGCAAAAGATCGCATACGGCGCTCACGAACAGCAGGAGATTTATCTGACCCTGCCCGCCGGAAAGAAGGATTTTCCCCTGATCATCTGGTTCCACGGGGGCGGTCTGACCGGCGATGAATGGCAATACCCCTCCGAACTCTGGAACGGCGAATACGGTGCCGCCATTATCCGCCACCGCACATCCGGCGGACCGTTCAACGCGCTGGATTCACTGGCGGATTCCGTGGAAGCGACCGCGTGGGTACTGGCACATCTGACGGAGATCGGGGCAGCTCCGGAGAAAGTCTTTCTCGGTGGATTGAGCGCCGGCGGATGGCTCTCCGCCATGATCGGCATGAATCCGGAACTTCTTGCAAAATACGGTTTTGACAATAAATGTTTTGCCGGGCTGCTCCTCGTTTCCGGGCAGATGACCACTCACTTCCAGTTGAAAAAAGATCTGGGCTACAACAGCACGGACTTTGAACCGGTCATTGACCAATACGCCCCGATCCGGTACGCCTCCAAGGACCTGCCGCCCGTGATCCTCATTACCGGCGCGCCCGGTATGGATATGCCCGGACGCCCCGAAGAAAACGCGTTCATGGCAGCCACCCTGCGGGCGCTGGGGCATACGGATGCAGAACATTTCGCCCTGCCCGGACACGACCATTTTGCCTCGTTCTGTTCCTGTGATTTTCTGCTTTTACGCTTTATGGACCGGATCCTGAACAACAACGACTGAAGGAGTCATCATGAGTGAAGAAACGAAAGAAAATGTGATCGAAGGGCTGATCGCTGATCAGATTCTGTACGGAAAAAAGTATGAACCGGGCGTAAAATTCTCTTACAGCACCTGTCTGCCTCCCTTCGCCAACAGGTTCAACGGCAAACTGGCACTTTACCTGATGTTGGAACATACGCCGGAAATCATGTGTCCCATCCTTTCCGGGCTGATGGAGGAAGGGGTCATGCCGCCGGGGCTGATCATCTTTGCTGCCTCCGGTATTCTGGAACCCACACTGGCGGGCGGAGAACCGCGGGGGATGCGGACGCTGGAGCTGGATGAGTTCAGCCGCAATTTTTCCGATTTTCTTGTAGAAGAACTGATCCCGGATGCGTTGCGTATCTCCGGTGCAAAACTGGATCCAAGTCCGGATATGCATTTTGTTGCGGGGGCATCTTCCGGTGGAACTCTCGCCTGGAATCTTGTCTGGTTCCGCAATGATTCCTTCCGCCGTGCTTATTTGAGCAGTCCCACATTCGCGGCTGAACGGGGCGGGGAAACGATCCTGACTCTGGTCCGGAAGACAGAAACGCGTCCCATCCGGCTCTACATGACCGCAGGGACAGAAGAACCGGCTGGCGTGGACGGCTCTTCTCTTTACGCAGCACTGAACGCTGCCGATACATTTGAATATGCGGGATACGATTTCCGCTATGAACAATTCAATGGCGAAGGACACGGCTGCCGGCGGGAAAACCCCACTCTCTGGCGGCGGATCGCCCGTTTTATCTGGGCAAACTGGCAGAGTGACCCCACCGTGAAGCCTCTGTTCCAGCCTCAACGGATCAGCAGTCTGCTGGAACCGGGATCGGTCTGGAAGGAAGTGGAGAAAACTGCCATGCCGGAAAAAATGCCTGTCCGCACCCCCAAAGGTATCTACACCTTTTCCGGAGGAAAGATTTTTCTCGGCAAACAAAAGAAAGTGGTCGCTTCCGGATTCGGAAAGATCACTGCACTTGCTATCTCCAAAGACCGTTGGCGTTTATATGTTGCAGACAGCAAAAGCCGTTACCTTTTTGCCCTTTCCATTCTGCCGGATGGCTCCCTGACACAGTGCTGCAAGTTCGCACCACTGCACCTGCCACACGACTTTCATCAGACCGGCGCAACCGATCTGACTGTTCTGCCGGACGGACGGGTGGTCGCTGCCACCGAACTGGGAATCCAGGGTGTCTGGGTCACGGGTATGATCGACCTGATCCTGCCGCTCCCCGGCGACGCCGTGCCGGATTCCGTGTCAGAACGGGATCACATGCTCTACGCCCGCGCAGGGAACAAAGTTTTCTGCCGGCCGTTGCGGAAAGAACCGGTGTCCGGCATCGGCGGCGGAGCAAGGTCTCACCTGATCCCGTAAGACACTTCCTGTTTGACAGATCCGGTTGAATTTTTTCTCCTGCGGCTTACCCCAGCAATTCGCCGAGGGTGGCAATGCAGCACAGATTATTCCGCCGGATCTCCGGACGGTTCTTGGAGAGCAGCACCACCAGGTCATTGCGCTCAAGATCGCCCTTTTCCAACAGGATCCGGGCGGTCTCCCGGCTGAGTTCCAGCGGATCTTCGATACAGCTGCAATGTTCTGCAATAACGCCGTACACCAGAGAAAGCTGACGCACCACCTGCGGGTGATGGCTCAACGCATAGATGGGGATCCGGGGGCGGTATGCCGCACAGCCACGGGCAGATGCACCGCTGCCGGTATTGCAAACCAGCGCTTTCACCGGCAGATCACCGGCAGAACGGACCGCCGCATGAATGATATAGGCATCGGCTCCGATCCCGTTTACCGTCTGTGCCGGACGGGTGAAATGTTCACCGGAACTGGATTCGCTGGATTCGATGATCCGCCGCATCATTGCCACGGCTTCCACGGGGTACTTGCCTTTGGCGGTCTCACCGCTGAGCATTACGGCATCGGTGCCGTCGAACACGGCATTCGCCACATCGCTGACTTCCGCCCGGGTAGGCAGCACATTTTCTTCCATACTCTGAAGCATCTGGGTCGCCGTGATGACCGTTTTCCCTTTGCACATGCTGCTGTAAATCAATTTCTTCTGAATGGACGGCACTTCTTCCGGCGGGATCTCGATCCCCAGATCACCACGGGCGACCATGATCCCGTCCGCCGCATCCAGGATCGACTCCACATTGTCCACGCCTTCCCGGTTTTCGATCTTGGCAATGATCCGGATCGGACTGTTCGCCGTTTCCAGAATACTGCGTACCGCCATCACATCGTCCCGGTTGCGGACAAAAGAATGGGCGATAAAATCCAGTTCCAATTGGATCGCCGCCCAGATAAAACGCCGGTCCTTTTCCGTCAGGGCGGGCATTTTCATGGAGGCGTTTGGCACATTGACCGATTTCCGGTTGCGGATCACCGCATCCCGGCAGGCTTCGCAAACCAGCACGGAGCCGGACTTTCTGCGGATCACCAGATCCACTTCACCATCGTCAAAAAGGATATGCTGTCCCACCTGAACATCATCTGCAAACCGTTGATAGGAAACATGGATCACATCTCCCGCCGCTGCCGGATCGCCGCTGACCCGGACTTCCTCCCCCTTCACGATGGCACGGGGTTCTGCCAGATCGCAGGTTCGGATGTTCGGACCTTTTGTATCGATCAGGATCCCGATCTTATCGGAAACGGAGCGGACGGTCTGAACGATCCCCTCCAGTTCCTCCACTTCCATGTGTGCCGTGTTCAACCGCACCACATTCATGCCGTTTTCGTACAGACTGCGAATAAAATCCGCCCCGCAGTTCAGGGTTGAGATGGTTGCAATGATCTTGGTGAGTTTCATGTTTACCTCCGTCCGTTTCTGTTTTCAATTTTCTCAGTCTCAGACAATTGCGCCGTCCGGACCGGTTTCCGTTCCCTGCTGGATCACCTTTCCGGATCCGGAAAAACGTTCCCGGAAGAAGTCGGCAATGATCCTGCCCTGCAACCGGATGGCATCTGCATGATGCTGATAATCTTTGTAATCAATATTCATAACCGTTCTCCTTATTGCAGTTGATTTTATGAAGATAAGCGCCGCAGTTTCCGGCACAGTTCCAGCGGTGTGGTGTGGTAATATTTCCGGATCAGCTGGTTGAGATAGGATGTATGGGAAAGCCCAACCTCGGCTGCAATCTCTTTCATACTCAAGTCCGTGCCGGGAATCAGGCGGATGATCCGCGCCAGACGCTGCCGGATCCGGTACTCGCCCGGCGGGATCCCGAATTCCGCCACAAAAAGCTGCCGGATATGGTCGCGACTGTACCCGGTCTCTGCCGCCAGTTCATCCAGAGACCGGCGGCAGTCCGGATCGGAGTCGATCCGTTCCCGGAACCGTATCGCCGCAGAATGGGTCTCGCTTGCATGTTCCGGCTTCAGAAAACGGCGCAGCAGATCGCAGGTAAGCAGTTCCGCTTCCGCAAGTTCCTGCGGCAGACCGCTTTGGGTCTTGTGCCGGATCTCCTGAAAGAGACGGCGCAGCGCCGGGATCTCATCCTTTTCCAGCGGAATCCTGCTCCGGATGGGGAAGTCACACACCGGTGACCGGAGAAAATGGGAATCCTGTTCCCCATTGTAGTAAAAGGGGCACGGCTGACGCAGAAAAAGGATCCAGTTCTCCCGGTTGGAATTGTATTCAAAACGGTGCCGGATGCCGGAAAGGGAAAGAC
>JAGAPM010000054.1 GCA_017623265.1 Lentisphaeria bacterium
CCTACTATGTTGCCCCCCTGGATCCCAATGCAGGTCGCGATCCTGAATTGCTTGACAAGTTGATCAATACGAAAAATCAGGGTTTTTCGGTCCGGGTTGCGCAGCTGAAAGCCGCCTGTGAAAAAATCATCAAAGCTTTTGAATTCCGTGTTCAGACTGATACTGCTGCCGTCGATCCGAACTATGCCAACCGCATGGAGAAGATCAACAAACTTTATGCACGTGCAAGCAATCTCTACCGGGATGCCCAGTACACACAGGCACGCGACATTTGCGAGCAGATTTACATTGAAGATCCCTGCAATGCCAAAGCCAGCGCCTTGCTGGACAAAATCTACAAGAAACTTTATTTCTATTCTGAATTGAGAGCCTACAACGAAGTTCTTCGCAGCGATGCAGAATCAATCTGGCTCTGGTCCAATGCGGTACCTGCAAGCGGCAACCGTGTTGCAACAGAACAGAAGCGTGAAGTCAAAGACTCCCTGATGGAAAAACTCAATTCCTGGAAGATCTCCGTTGCTTTTGCTGATTATTCCATCAAGGATGCAATTACGATGATCCGCGAAAAGAGTCAGGAAGTCGATCCCCGTAAAGCTGGAGTGAACTTCCTGGAACGCGGAATTTCCGGAACCAATACGGAAAATATTTCCATCACGCTCGAACTTGACAATGTGCCCATCAGCGTGGTCCTGAACTACCTCTGTAAGAAGGCTGGCATTTCCTGGAAGACCAGTGAAGCATTCGTGCTGTACGGTCACGGGATCAGCGACTATGAAACAACGGAAATCCCCATGCGTAACTCTGTTTACCACTCGATTACCTCCGCTAATGAGGAGGGCAAAGACGAATCGGAAAATGATGACGATGCATGGGATACCCGCGGACTTGATTCAACTGCTAAAACGATCGGCGGTGCTGCCGGTAAAAAACGCGGTGCTGTCTCTGACACAAAGTTGAGAGCGTTTTTCGCTGACCGTGGTATTCCGTTTGATGATCACTCATCTGTGATTTACAACCCCAAGACGCACAAACTGGCTGTGACCAATACTCGCGAAAATCTTCAGAAACTTGAACTGCTGGTGCGTGAACTTGACGTTGAAACTCCGCTGGTCCTGATCGAATCCAAGATCCTTGAAATCTCCGTCAACGACGAAGAAGAACTTGGTTTTGACTGGACTGCCACGTATACGAACGACAAAAACAGTTCCTATGACTTTGCATTCGGTTCCCCGCTCCGTTCGGTGGCTCCCTCTGCCGTCGATGCCGTGGAAGGGATCGTGAATGACAAGCTGATCAACAACCTCAATATCATCCCGAACATGAACTTGAATGGTGGTCATCAGCTGAATTTCTACCTGACCGTTTCTGCGGTTGACCGTACGGACCGTCTGGAACAGCTGTCCACGCCGAAAGTTGTTGTCAAGAGCGGTGATACTGCAGTGATCAAGATGATCAAGAGCATGTACTTCCCGGATTCCTGGGAATCCCCCGATACTGAAATTGATGACGGTGACGTCGCCATGGAAACCAGTTATCCTGAATTCTCCGATCCGGATGAAGTCGGTATTCAGTTTACGGTCACCCCGACTGTCAGCTCCAACAAGTACACTGTGCAGCTGGATCTCGAACCCCGCATCACGGACCTGACCGGTTGGACGGACTACAGCTATGACATGGTGATCCGCCGCAATCCGCTGGAAGATGAAGATCTGGATACTGAAAATCCAGACGGTGGTACTCCTGTTCTTGCGAGCAACCTGGTTACCACGGTTGACCTGTTCCGTGTCAATATCAAGATGCCGGAAATTTCCAAGCGTGAGTTGATCACCAAGCTGAAATGCTTCGATGCGCAGACAATGATGGTTGGCGGTATGGTGCTGGATAAACAGATCAGCATGGAAGACCGTTATCCGATTCTCGGCGACTTGCCGATTATTGGCAGATTCTTCACCAAGACGGCTAACACTTCCGCTCGTTCGAATCTGTTGATCTCCGTTTCCCCGCGTCTGATCAGTGGTGACGGTGTGCCGATCAACAGCCGTCCTGACAACGGGATTCCGGATTTCCGGTTCCGCAAGTGAGGAGGATTGAACTATGACAAAGAAAGCATTTAGATATTTTATGGAGGCAGCAATGCATAATCAGTCCTACCGCAAAACGGTTGGTTCCGCGCTGATTGCCTGTCTGGTCCTCGGTTCTGTGTCTGTGGCGGCAGCAGAAGCACCCGCAAAAGCGGATGCGAAAGCGGATGCCAGAGAGATTGCCAAGGAAATCGTGACACGTGATGAAAACAAGCGCGATGTGAACGAAGCGTTTGAGAAAGGTATTGCCTTTTTCACGCAGGGGAAGTATGAAGACGCAATCAGTCAGTACTTGAAAGCGTTGACAATCCTTGATAAACTCCCCACTGCTCAGCCCGGGGAAAATGATGTTCTGCGTGACAAAGTCCGCAAGCAGATTTCCAATGCTTATCATTGCTGGGCGGAAGAACTTTACAAGTTCGCACAGCAGGATGCAAAGAAGAATAAATTTGACGATGCTATCGCCAAATGCCGTCAGGCTGCAGAAATGTACGAACCCTGTTCGGATCTGATGGATAAAGAGATTGCCAAGTATGAAGCGGCAAAACGTGCGATGGAATTCCGCGAAGATACTGCATCGGAAACGGTGCTGCCGAATCTGGATGACAATCGTAATGAAATTGCGATCACGCTGCAGAAGGCCCGTGCATTCTACAAGATCGGGCGTTGGGCTGATGTGATTGAGCAGTGCCGTATCGTTTATACGCTGGATCCCTACAACGTGTCAGCGATCGACATGGAACGTCGTGCCACGCTGAAACTGATCGCCGCCGGCAAAAAACGGAAAGATCTTTCTGCTGCGGTCGCTTTGAACGAAGCCGGCTGGTCTCTTGTTCCGCCGGTCCTGCTTTCTGCGGTCAATTCGGACAATGCCGAAACCGAAGCCGTGCCTGTGTTGAAGCAGGATCCTTCCAAGAATCTCCGCAACAAACTGAATACGATCAAGTTCACAAAGCTGGTGTTTGACCAGACTCCGCTGAACGAAGTGATCCAGTTCCTCCGTGACCGCAGCAAAGAGCTTGATCCTGCTCATGAAGGCGTGAACTTTGTTCTCCGTTTCAATGAGGCTTCTGCGAAAGCGGAAGGCGACAGCGAAGAAAGCAGTGATGAAGAGGATGAGGAAGAAGAAGGCGAAGACAGTGAAGGCGGTTTCCCCTCTGTGACTTTCTATCTGGGCGCTGACAGCGAGGATGAGGATGACGATGCCGAAGAGGCGGAAGTCGATTCGATTACGCTGGAAAAGGTGATCGAAGCTATTTGCCAGAGTGCCGGTCTCCATTATCGTGTCGAAGAATACGCTGTTGTCATCGCTCCGGAAAATGTCCCGCTGGATGACAATGTTACCTTGTTCTTCACGGTCGACCAGGAAGCGATTGACTCCATGGAAGGTTCTGTTGGTGAAGGCGAAGAAGTGTCCGAAGACGGCGAAGAAAAAACGGCACTGGAAGCATATCTGGAACGTCATGGCGGCATCAAGTTCGGTAACGGCGCCAAAGCGGTTTACAATAAAGAAATCAATAAGCTGATCGTTACCAATACGCCTGCCATGCTTGACAAGGTTTCCGAAGTCATCAGCAGTTTGGCTCTGACGGATCCCCAGGTCCAGATCCAGGTGAAGTTCATGGAAATCTCCCAGAATGACTTGGAAGAACTCGGTTTTGAGTATTTTGTCAGCAGAGAGAATACTTATGATCCGAATCAGCTCGGTATCCCCACCAAGATCGAATTTCCCAAAAACCCGATTGACCAGACGATTTTGTCGACTGATTTTCAGGTCCCTGAGGATCGGAACTATTATCTTTATTCTTCCACGCCGACAACCGTGAAGACGGATGATTATAGTTATCTGTACACGCCCAAGAAGCTTACGGATCACGGGATGGTACCTGCCGGTTCTCTTGTGAAATTTTCGGATGCAGAAACTACGAACTGGTATTATGCTGAAGCACCGGGTGACAGATCGACCGGCCGCAGCCGTCACAGTATGACCTATGAAGGTAACAGCAAAGGTATGGTTCGCAATGCGTCTTACAATCCGGTCGTTTTCGGTGTTGATGAAAGAACCACGATCAATGATACGGTGTTCAACTGGTCCCGTATGACCAGCAGCGGTCACAGATATGAAGCAGCCCTTCATGCTCTTGATCAGGCTGATTCCGCCGATACCCTGACCTGCCCGCGTGTCACCACCATGGCAGGTGAAGAAGCCTCCCTGAAGATGGTTACGACCAAGGTCTATCCGACCGAATGGGAAGAAGCTTCTTTGGACGATGCAGATGGCACCAGCGTCTTCACTCCTTCCTCCCCGGATGTGCAGCGCGGCAGCGATGGTGAAGTGGAAGAAGGTATTGTGCTGAAGGTCACGCCCGCCATTCTGGACGAAGAAAAGTACACGCTTGAAATGGATATGAACCCGGTGATCCGTGACTTTGCCGGTTGGGTTGACTAGTCCTACCAGATCGTTCTTGATGGTCAAGAATGGCCCAACACGCTGAAGATGCCGATCATCGAAGTCCGTTCTGTCGAAACCAAGGTTGTCTGCTATGACAGAGCAACGGTTGTTCTCGGCGGTATTGTTAGAGATAAAGTCAGCATGGTTGATGACCAGTATCCGATCCTCGGAGATCTGCCCGTGATCGGCAGACTTTTCCAGAGCAAGGGTAAAGGTTCCTCCAAGACGAACCTGCTGATCTTCCTGACAGCGACACTGGTTCGCTCCGACGGATCTCTCGTGAGACCGGACGGTGCCGGTTCCGGTATCCCGAGCTTCTGATTTCACGAATCGTGAATATAAGCGCAGAACATTCCGTTCTGCGCTTTTTTTATAACTTTTTTCGGGATCTGACTTGACTTTTTTCCGGAAAGAGTTATGTTATAAGACCAACAAGCGGGATTAGCAAAATGGTTATGCTCCAGCTTCCCAAGCTGGCCACGCCGGTTCGATTCCGGTATCCCGCTCCATTTTTTTGGTGTTTATAATTGTAGGACAATACCGGAGCGATTCTTATGAAGCAGAAAAACATGAAAAAGATCAGCACCTTTGAAGCGGCAGTTACATCGATAGGAGAATATATTGTCGGCAAGGGGCTTCAGCCCGGAGATGCGCTTCCGCCGGAGCCTGTGCTGGCGTCATCGCTGGGGATCAGCCGGAATATTTTGCGGGAGGCGCTGCGTCATTACCGTACACTGGGGTTGATTGAAAGCCGCCCGAAGCTCGGGACTGTAATCCGGACCCTGATTCCGGACAATCCCTATGCCGGATACTTTCCGATCCTTGCCTCGCAAACAGATTTGCGTCCGAAACTGGCGGAAATGCGTGAGTGTCTGGAAACAGGCTTTATTCCTTACATCCTCCATCGTATCAAGTCTGAAGATCTTCAGCATTTGGAGAAAGTCTGCGAGCGTTTTAAAAGTGCTTATACGCCAGAGCAGCTTGTATTTACTGACATGGAATTTCATATTGCTCTGCTTGAAATCGCCGATAACCCGCTGTTATCCGGTTTGATCCCGTTGGTTGTCCATTTTTTTGCTGCCGAAGGGCGGCAGGAACCGACTTCGGATCCGATGAGAGAATATCGGCTTCACCGTGATATTTTTGAAGCGCTTTCTGCCGGAGATGAAATCCGTTTGAGAGATTTGCTCCGTCAGCACTACAGCCCGTATGCAGGGAGTGGCAAACATGGCAATTGACATGACAACCAGCCGTAACATCCGGCGGCTTTACGGCTATAATTTTTTTACAGCGCTGGCGATAACGGTTTTCTGTAATTTTGTTTTTCTGGATAAACTGCTGTTGCGGATGCAGATCGATCTGGAGCTTTTCGGTTTGATCAAAGGCTGCATGTTCATGGCTTCGGCGTTTCTTTACATGGCATTTACGCCGCTGCTGCAGAAAATGCCGGGTCGCTCGGATCGTTTTATCTGTATCTGGGCATATCTGTTCCGCGCGCTTCTGCCGGCGCTTCTGCCGGTTTTTGCCCTATTGACGGATAACAGGACTCTTTTGACCTGGTCTGCAACAGTTTTTCTTTCGCTGGGGATGACCCTTGCCGCTTTTGCCAAAAACAGCCTTATGAGTCTCTACCGGCTTGTTCTTCCGGAAGAACATTTCAACCGTCGTGTCGGGATGATGAACCTTCTGATATCGTTGCCGGCAAGTCTGCTCGGTGTTCTGATGGCGTGGATTCTTGATCAATATGAAAGCGCAGATACCCGTACTTTTCTGCTCATTTTTACCGGACTTCAGATTGTTTGTATTTTTTTTGAACTGCCAGCAATGTTTTTGATGAAGCGCCTGGAGCTTCCGGATAAAATTCTGAAAAATCCTCCCCGGATCAAAGGCGGACTTTGGAAGCCGTGGTGTGATCGTGCTTATGTGCCGATCCTGCTTCTTGTGCTGCTGCACGGTTTTGTTGCCGGGGCATGGAGTGCTTATTTGAGTGTTTATTTTCTGACCATTTGCCAGTTCGACATGTCTGCACTTGTCCTTGCCGGTCTTCTGCTTTCGCTGTTGCTGACCGGCAGTCTTCCGTTCAGCGGGCAGCTGACCGACCGGATCGGATACCGCCGGATGTTTCTGATCCTTTCGTTCGGCAGTCTGGCAGGAGGTTTGCTGTTCTGTTTTTATCCCGGCAATTTTTGGCTGTTGATTCCCTTTGCCATCCTGCTTTGGGATGGAAATATATCGCTCTTCAGCGGCTGCCTTGGTTACGGACTTTATGCAGCCGGCAGCAAACTTGCGAAAAGTGAATTGACGACCTGCTACATTTCTGCGTTCGGACTCTGCCGGAACGGTGGAATCTTTATCGGCTCGCTGATCGGATCACTGGTTTACGGGTTGCTGGAACGTCATTATCAGAATGCAGAACTTTTTCAGCGGTACTTCTGGTGCATCCTGCCTCTTTCCGGATTGCTTTTCGCTGCCAGTCTGATTTACCGCTTTATGAATCGGCAGAGGCAATATGAAAATTGAATGCCCGCAGGAAAATGATATTGTCCGGACAATACGGCACGACTGGCGGGAAGTCGTTGCTGAACGGGCGAGGTGTTGGAGCGAACAGGAAGAATATACGCTGGATCAGGTGAACCTCTCCCGTCCGGAGCCGGTGCATCTGGAATGGAGTGGCGGGACAGCACCTTATACTGTTGAAATCGGACATCAGCAGATCAAGACCGGAGAAAAAGAGTATTTTCTTTACAATCTTGAATGCGACCGGGAATATGAATGGCGTGTTACGGACAGCAATGGAGAAAGTGTTGCCGGAACACTGAAAACGGCGTACTGCCCGCGATTGATCGCCATGCCGGATCGTGACCGGGGACCGGTCAATTTCCGGGACTGGGGCGGCTGGAAGACGGTCGATGGACGGCGGTTGCGTCAGGGCAGGGGATACCGGGGCACCGCACCGGATTTGTTTGTTCCTTCGACAGAGAAAAATCTGCGGTATTTGAGAGAAGAACTGAAAATCTGTACCGACCTGGATCTGCGGTATGATTTCCAGGTGGAAGGGCGGCACAGCAGCGATCTGGGGGAAGGCGTCCGCTGGATCCATAAACCGGTCAATGCGTACAACAGTTTTACCCCGGACCAGAATCAGCTTTTTGCAGAAACCATCCGGTTGTTTGCTGATCCGGAATTGTAACCGGTCTTTGTTCATTGCGCCGGCGGATGCGACCGGACAGGTGAGATCGTTTTCCTGATCCAGGCGGTCTGCGGAGTGAGCGATGAAGACCTTTTTACCGAGTATGAATTGACATCGTTATGGGCACCGCGTCCGCGGACCATACCGTATCTGGTGGACTGGCTGGAAAAGATCATGTCATTCTCCACTGGAGAAACCGATCTCCGGAAATGCGTGGTAAACTATCTGGAAAAGATCGGCGTCACCGCAGTAGAGCAGGAACAGATCCGGCAGAACCTGCTGGAATC
>JAGAPM010000055.1 GCA_017623265.1 Lentisphaeria bacterium
CCGCTGCGTTTATGGGTGCTATGGCTGCCGAACTCAAACTGGATGAACAGAAAGCACGCCGGATCGGGCTGTTCCACGATATCGGGAAAGCGGTCGACCACGAAGTGGAAGGCACTCACGCCGCCATCGGTGCCGATCTGCTCCGGAAGTACAACGAAAACAAGGATGTCATCAATGCCGTTGCTGCTCACCACTGCGAAGTGGAAGCAACCTCCATCTACGGTATTCTGGTCAATGCCTGCGATGCCCTGAGCGCCTCCCGCCCCGGTGCCCGCAGCGAAACCACCGAACTTTATCTCAAGCGTCTGGAACAGCTGGAAACGATCGCCAAAGAATTCCCGGGCGTGGATTCCTGCTTCGCTCTGCAGGCGGGCAGAGAAGTCCGCGTGGTTGTCCAGCCCGAAAAGGTTTCCGAAGCTCAGGCAAATCTGATGGCGCGGGATATTTGTCTGCGCATCGAAAAAGAAATGAACTACCCCGGTCAGATCAAGGTTTCCATCATCCGCGACACCCGGGCTGTGGAATACGCAAAATAATTCAGGAGAAGGAGATACGGAATAATGGATTCAGCTTGCAAGTACGATTTTGTGACAGAATATGACGTCGTGGTCGCCGGCGCCGGTATGGCGGGTGTCGCCGCCGCTCTGGCTTCCGCAAGACGGGGCTTAAAGACTGCTCTTGTGGAAAAAACGATCCTCAACGGCGGACTTGCCACCATCGGTTCCGTTCTCTATTATCTGCCCCTCAGCGACTGCCGCCACAATCAGGTCACTTTCGGCATCTCGGAGGAGCTGCTCCTCACCAGTATCAAGTACGGTCCTGGCGATGTGCCGGACTGGAAAAACCCGGAAGGCAGCGCTCGTTACGGCTGCGCCTTCAACCCCATGTCCTTTGTGCTGGGGATGGATGAGCTGCTGGATCAGGCGGGCGTGGTCCTCTGGTACGATACGCTCCTGTGCGGAACCGTGCGGGAGGAATCCGGCAGAGCCACCGCGATCGTGGTGGAAAACAAGTCCGGCCGCGGCATGATCAAGGCAAAGGCCTTTGTAGATGCCACCGGTGATGCCGATATTGCATGGCGGGCTGGAACGCCCACTGTAGACGGCACCAATTATATCTCCATCTGGGGCATGGGTTACTCCATGGAAGCGGCGAAGAAAGCCGCAGAGACCAACGACGGCACCCCGCTGGCAGAACTCATCGGCTGGGGCTGCAGCGATACCGGAGCAGGGCAGATCCCCGGGATCGAACCCTTCCACGGGATCGACGGCAAGGAAGTCTCCCGTTTTGTGACACAGAGCCGTAAACTGGCGCTGGATGCCTACAAGGACATCCAGAAGAAACACGGCAGAAAACACGCTTTCCCTGCCATGCTGCCCGCTATGGTCAACCACCGCATGTCCCGCCGTATCGAAGGCGTTTATACCGTGAAAACGGACGAAAAATTCACCCACTTTGAAGACAGTGTGGGCGTTGTGGCGGACTGGCGCGGCGGACACGATCTGTGGTGTTTGCCTTACCGTGCGCTGCTGGCGAAAGATCTCCCCGGCGTGCTGGCGGCGGGCCGCTGCCTTGCCTCCGACGGCGAAGCGTGGCAGGTCTTCCGGGTGATCCAGGCAGCCGCCATGAGCGGTGAATCTGCCGGTATGGCAGCTGCCATGGCTGCCGAACGGAACATCACGCCCGATCAGCTGAATGTTGCCGACCTTCAAGCGGAACTGAAAAAACAAAACTTCCTGCTGGATATGCGGGAAGTCGGTGAACTTCCCCAGGAAGTCACCGTCAAGGCATAAAAAATGTCTCTGCTGGAAGTCTGCGATCTCAAAAAATATTACCCCGCCGGGGGCGGATTCTTTGCGCCTAAACGGTTTGTCAAGGCGCTGGACGGCGTCTCGTTCACCCTGGAGAAGGGCGAGACGCTGGGACTTGTCGGCGAAAGCGGCTGTGGCAAAAGTACCCTCGCCCGGGCGTTGATGCGTCTGGAGGAGCCCACTGCCGGAGCGATTACGCTTGATGGCGTGGATCTGCTCGCTCTCAAGGGCGAAAAACTGCGGAAAAGCCGCGGAAATTACCAGATGATCTTTCAGGATCCCTACGCTTCACTGAATCCCCGTATGAGCATCTACGCTGTGCTGGAAGAGGCGCTGAAACTGCACAGCGATCTGGACAAAGCCGGCAGGGAGGAACGAATCTCGGAACTGATGAAAATGGTGGGGCTGAACCCGGCACACGCACGGCGTCACCCGCACCAGTTCAGCGGCGGACAGCGTCAGCGGATCGGGATCGCCCGGGCACTGGCGGTAAATCCCCGTTTTATCGTGGCGGATGAGCCGGTCTCTGCGTTGGATGTGAGTGTGCAGGCGCAGATCGTGAACCTGCTTCAGGAGATCCAGCAGAAAACCGGCGTGGCGTTTCTTTTCATTGCCCACGATCTCGCAGTGGTGGAACACATTTCCAGCCGGATCATGGTCATGTATCTGGGGAAGATCGTGGAGAGCGGTCCGGCGACGGAACTGTGCGCAGATCCGAAACATCCCTACACGAAAGCCCTGCTCTCTGCTGTTCCCGGCATCCACCCCGAAAAAAAGAGCGAACGGATCGTGCTGACCGGCGATGTGCCGTCACCCCTTGATCCGCCGTCCGGATGCCGTTTCCACACCCGGTGCCCCTTTGCCACGGACCGTTGCAGGACGGAAGAACCCGCCATGCGTGAGATCGGTCCCGGCAGAACCTGCGCCTGCCACCTCGTCTGAAATAAAAAATATGCCGTGCGGCGCTTAAAATATTTTTTCACATTCCCGGTACGGGTTTCTGCCGGTCACGGGGAACCCACAGGATCCGTTCCTCAAGGCCGAGGGGGAAGATCCGCAGATTCTGATACCGCCCGCTGATAGCGACCAGATTATCCTGCGAGAACAGGAAAAGATACGGCTGTTCTTCATGAAGCAGTTTATGAAATTTGTGATAGATCGCAGTTCGGGCATCATCATCAAACGTTTTGTGCAGAGCTTCGATCAAACGGTCTGCCTCCGGATTGGCAAAGGAAATGAAATTGCTGGAACCGGCAGTCGATGCATTTTTCGAGTGCCAGAGCTGGTAGGGATCGCTGTTCAGCGGCGTACTCCAACCCGCCATTACGGCGTCAAAATTACGCCCCTCCATCCGCTGGATCACCACACTCCATTCCAATGCAAGGACTTCCAACTGAATCCCGGCTGCAGCAAAATCTTCTTTCAGAATCGGCGTCATGCGGGTGTAGGAGGGATTTACGCCCGGGAAGATCAGTGTGAACTTAAAGGGCTTTCCGTCCTTATCCAGAATGCCGTCACCATCCGTATCACTCCAGCCAGCTTCTTTCAGCAGCGCTTTTGCCTTTACCGGATCGAACGGATAGGGTTTGATGTTTTTATCGTACGCAACCGAGCCGCTGAAAAAAGTGCCGGAAACCGGTGTCGCAAGATCCTGATAAACGTCTTTCAGCAACCGTTCCCGATTGATCAGATGGGAGAGCGCTACACGGACACGACGATCCGAAAACAACGGATTCTTCTGATTTAACCCGATGTAACTGAACGACATGGAGGGATATCGGAATTTTTTGATCGTGCCGTCCGTAAAAGCCTTGGTGCCGGTATTGTTCAGCCATTGTTCCGGCGTCAGGCTGTTGCAGTCGATATCACCGGAGACCAACGCCTGCAGACGGGTGCTGGGGTGCTGGATCACCCGGAAGACATGCGTCCGGATCGGCGGCATGATCCCCAGCGACCTGCCGAAATATTTTTCAAAACGCCGGAATACAATCTGTTTCCCGCGCTCCCAACTTACCATCCGGTAGGGACCGCATCCCACGATCATGCGGTTGCGAACATTGTCATCATTGAACTTTTTACCGTCAAAAGGTCCTTCATACGCATGGTAGAAATGACGGGGCAGCGGCGAGAGGGAGAGAGTCACGCCTTTCGCAAGAAAATACGGTTCCGACCAGACTACTTCAAACTCCCGGTCGTTGATGATCCGCACTTCCTTGATCCCGCTGAGATACCCCCGCAGCGGTGCTGCATCCACATCCGGATTTTTCACCACATCAATGTAAAATTTGAAGTCATGGGCGGTTACAGGCACATTTTTCCATTCCTTGCCAGTAACCGGATCCGTGAAATCGTGCCACAGCACCCCGGGACGCAGCTTGATCCGGAACGTGCAATGATCCGCCGATTCCTCCCAGGATTCCGCCAGAAGCGGCTGATAGACACCCGGTTTTTCCAGGTCATACTCCGCAAGCGAACTGTTGGCAAGACCCCAGAAGGTGGAGACGGTCGCTTCATTCACAGTGACAGGGTTCATGTTGCCGAGATCCGTGGCGATCGCCTTGATCATGCGTCCGCCGGATTGGGCTTTTCTGTCATAATACTTTGCGTTTGCTACCGGGGTGGCGGCTTCCGTTTCGATTCCGGTTGATCCGGAAAAAAGAGACTCCAAGCGCTTGATGGATTGATCAAGTGACGGAAGAACTTTCTGCGTAAAATCAGGATTGACGGATTTTTGACGGATGATCTGATCCGTCACTTCTTTCAGGGTATCTGCCACCTCTTTCAGGGCATAACGGTCTGTTTCAGGTGTCATAAAAGCTGCGGGGGTAGACATGCCCTGATCCTGCAGTTCCAGAATGGACGCCTGTAACTTTTCAATCGCAAAACGCTGGTTGTCGATGGCATTGATCAGGGCGATCCCGAAAAAAATGACGGCGATCAGCAGCAGTACGCCGATCCCGGTCAGCAGTCCGTTTCCGTGTTTCTGCATGATTTCTCCTGTTCTTCCAGTTCTTTCATGATCATCTCGGCGGGTGTGAGATATTTCTTGTTATTGTTGCATTCTTTACAGCAGGGAACCACGTTGCCCCGGGTACTTTTCCCCCCCCGGGCGACCGGCAGGATGTGATCCATAGTCAGTTCTTCCGGCTTGAATTTTTTTCCGCAATAGTAACAGATCCCCTTGGCAAGTTCGTTTTTCCACCAGCCGGAGGCTCGAAGCTCGCGGGCTTTCTTCCGTTCCCGGGCGATCTCCGCTTCGGAGCGTTTGGGAATATCGATCCAGTCTTCCATATTTATGAAACTCCTTGTTTGGTCAGAGAAAGAGCGGTCAGGCGGGAGAGGACAGCGCCGGCAAATAAGAGCCCCGTCAGGATAAGGGAACCGGTCAGTGCTGCCGTTGCCGCATGGAGAAAGATCAGGGAAAAGAGGAGCAGTCCGCCGTTGCTCCGGACTTCATCCGCCGTGTTCGGGTATTGCAGCACCCGGAAGGACCAGTACATCAGTACCATGAAAAGACCGGAGAGCAGTGCAGAAATGATCCCGCAAGTGATTGTGTACCAATGGTCTGTCGGCATGTTGACTGCGAGCCCGAACAGTGTCCCATAAGCGATCACCGCACCTGCAAAAATGAAACGGCGTCCCGGTTTCATGGGCATTTCCGGTTTGGTCGAAAGGACCTTCCATCTGCCGAAGGAATAAAGCATCAGCCCCAGCGCAAAGATCCCGGCAATGATCAGCCGGTTCGTGTCGGGAGCAACTGCGTTTTCGGCGGCGATTGCTCCGAGCGCCACCCGCAGACCATGGGCAAACGGCAGGCTTTTCAGAGAGAAGGAAGCGCAGAGCAGCAGCAGAACAGCAAAAAATCCAAGAGGTCCGGCAACGATGGAAAAGGCAAGGGCAAGAATACCGGAAGCAACCATAGCGGTCATGGCTGCCCGGGGCGAGACCGCTCCCGAGGGAAGGGGACGCTCCGGATGACGCAGAAGATCATCTTTGATGTTCAGGATGGACCGGAAAATCGAGCCGCAGACCGATGCCAGAACGGCAGAGACGGACAATGTGACCAGGGGCAGAATCGCAATCTGCGGAAGACCGGCAGCGGTCAGGAGAAAGCCGGCAAACACATCACCGGGCAGGGTGAAAAGTTCCGGGACCCGGAGGAACATCAGCCAGTTTTTCAGCATGGTTGGATCCTCCGGAAAAGGGCAAGAGCATTGGCGGTCGTCATGACGGATACTGCATCCGTCGTTTGTTCCGTCAGATTCGCAAGTGCCTGAGCCGTAAATGGTAAAAATGACGGATGGTTCGTCTTTCCCCGGTGCGGGACCGGAGCGAGGTAAGGGGAGTCTGTTTCCAGAATGATCTTTTCCCGGGGCATTTCTGCCACTACCTGCCGGATGTTATCCGCCCGTTTGAAGGTCAGCATTCCACCTACGCCGAACCATGCATCCAGATCGGCAAAGCGCTTCATCCATTCCACCGATCCGGCGTAGGAATGAAGAACGAACTTTCCGCCGGCTGCGCTGTAATCTTTCAGGATGTCATAGCAGTCCGCATAGGCATTGTCGGCACCGTCTTTATCCCGGCAGTGAACGATTGCGGGCAGATCCATTTCCAATGCCAGCTTGAGAAAATCCCGGAAGACTGCGATCTGCCGGTCCCGTGGTGAGATGTCGTAATAATAGTCCAATCCCAGCTCACCGATGGCGATCAGGCGTGGACATTCCGCAAAGATTTTGTAGGCGTCTGCCGCCTCCTGCATTTCCTGTGCTTCATGGGGATGAACGCCGGCGGCGAAGAAAAAGTTGGGACATGCTGCGGCAAAATCTGCGCTCCGGCGGCTGTTTTCCATGCCGGAGGAACAGAAAAGAACCCGGGTGACACCGGCATCCACCGCCAGTTGATTGTAGGCAGCCGGATCGATATCATTCTCGGTCAGATGTGCATGGGTATCAAAGAAATCCATTTTATTTCGCTTCTTTCTTCGTTGTGATCTGCCGGGTCATCCAGCCGGATCGATGGACGGTCAGGACGCTGTATGGTGCGACCCAGAACATGGTGATAAAACTGAACGCCCCGTAGACATACGACCACAGCGACTCCGTGTGGCTGTATCGTTTGGCGTAAATAAATGCGGGCAGGGTGGACCAGAAAATAATGGAGATGATGATACCCGTGATAAATGCAAAGGAGCCGTTGAAAATACTCCACACCACAAAAAGTGCCATAATGATGGGGCTGATCTGCCAGAATGTCTGGACCACCAGATTGATCTGCATCCCGGTCAGGTCCGGATCATTGATATCCAACCGGCGGAACGCATACTTGAACAGCATGAAATTTTCCCGGAAATTCCCTCTGGTCCATCGAATCATCATCTTGCTGAGAGCGAGATAACTGGTTGGCATTTCGGAATAACCCACAGCATCTTTCTGGAAGACCACCCGCCACCCTTCCCGGAGCAGAATATTGGTCAGTGCCCGGTCCTCAGCGATCACAGCGGGCTTGCCGAAGAACGATTCGTTGACCCATTCATTGATATACGGCAGCAGGGCGGACCGGCGGAACGCACTGAATGCTCCCGGCTGGCAGAGAACCGTGTGGAGCATACTCTGGGCAGACTTGAGAAATTCGAACCCGAAGACAAAGCTCACATCCAGCATCCGGGGGATGATCCCGTCCTGCGTGTTGGAAACGCGGATACTTCCCGCCACTCCGCCGATCTTTTTATCGGCAACAAAGGGGGCGGCGATCTCCCGCAGGGAACGGGGTTCCACCAGGGTATCGCTGTCCAGAGTTACGATGATCTCTGCGCCGGAGACCAGCAGGCCTTTGCAGATAGCGTTTCGTTTTCCCGCATTTTTCGGCAGGTCAACGGCGATAATGCGCTGACCCGCCTTTTCCACAGCGGCGTAGATCCAGTTCCAGGTATCATCGCCGCTGCCGTCATTGATCGTAATGATCTCCAGTTTGTTTGCCGGGTAATCGCTTTTCAGCAGATGGATCAGAGTCTTTTCCACCTGCTTGCCCTCGTTGAAAGCGGGAACGATCACGCCGATCGTAGGCAGTTTTTCATCGCCGGGATCGGGATAACCGCGATACTGATGCACCAGCAGGATCTGCCATGCAAAGTAAGCCATATTCGCCACCAGCATGACCAGACTGAGAAAAACGAAGAGAAAGAGCATGAGCGGCGCATTCGCCAGATTTTCGGGAATGATCTTTCCGTAAAGAAAAAACAGCACAAAAGCAGCGGCAAAGATCAACAGGATGCCGATCTTTGAGATCTTCTGCCAAATGCTGCTTTTGCGGTCCGGCATGATCGTTTATCCGTTCCGTTTCTGCGGCGTTTTGCCGAATTCACGCATCACGATCTGCAGATCTTTCCACGCCTCCGCTTTCATGGGCGGATTTCGCAGCAGAAACGCCGGGTGGAAGGTGGGGAGCGTCTTGATCCCCTTGTATTCGAACCAGTTACCATGCAGACGCATGATCCCCCGCATGTTGAGGAGGTACAGCAATGGCACGGCTCCGAGCAGAACCAGAACTTTCGGTTTGACCAGTTCGATCTGCTGATCCAGATAGGCGAGACACGCACGGGCTTCACCTTCTTCCGGATTCCGGTTCCCCGGCGGACGACATTTGACAATGTTGGCGATATAGACATCGTTCCAGCGGTCAAAGCCCATGGCGCCGATCATACGGGTGAGCAGTTCTCCAGCGCGACCCACAAAGGGCAGCCCCTGTTCATCTTCGCTTTCGCCGGGACCTTCCCCGATGAACATGAGTTCCGCATGGGGGTTGCCGTCACCGAAAACTACATTTTTGCGGGTGGAACAGAGCGGGCAGTTCCGGCAGTTCTGTACCGTTTCTGCCAATGCTTGCAGAGAACCGGCAAGGGGTTTGCGTATCGGCGGTTCCGGCGCATAAAGCGGGATCGATTCCGGCACAGGGACCGCAACAGGAGCCGGTGCGGGAGCGGGCGTGATGATCTTTTTCTCTTCCGGAGCGGGGGCGGCAGACATCAGTGCGTCCAGAAGGTCCGGTGCGATCTGTGCTGTCGGTTCGTAAGCGGCAGATTCTTTCAGGCGGAAAATGATCTCATCAAAAAGGTCGGCTTTTCTCATGATTGATTCCTCAGTTTTGTTGTGTCAGGATTGGAACAGCATCGCCGCAGAGGTGAATGGAACCGCACAAAATGCGCCATTCCTTATCCGGATAACTGTCGGTCAACGCCTGTTCCAGCGGCATGGCGTCGCAGGGGACGCCGGGAGCGATTGACGCAAGTTCTGCAGCAAGTTCTGTGCCGGTCTTGCTTTCCCGGTTGGTTTCCATGTGGATGAAGCGGAATGACAGAGCAAGATCAGCCAGCGCAGCAAGTCCGGCAGCGGTATCTTTGTCGGCAAAAGCGCCGAAAAGGAAATGGAATTTTTTTCCGGGCATGACTTCCCGCAGAGTCGCCGCCAGCACTTGCGCGCCCTCGGGATTATGGGCAGCATCCATGATCAGCCGCAGTTCCGGAAAACATTGGAAACGGGCGTCCCAGCGGGTGTTTTTCATGCCGTCGGCGGCAAGGGCGGGATCAATCCCCAGCAGCGGGGCGGCGTACTGCAGAACGGCGTATGCCAACGCTGCATTTTCCCTTTGATGCGGTCCGGCGAGCGGTGTTACGAGGCGTGTGCCGTTTTCCAGCGTGAAATGCTGGGGAATGGCGTTCTGTTCCACGGACCGCACTGCCGGGGAGAATGTAAGGGGGGCGTGGAGTTCCTCCGCTCTGGCGAGAATGACATCTTTCGCTTCATCCGGTGTGGCGGAAGCGCAGAAAACGGGCGTATCCGCTTTGATGATACCGGCTTTTTCAAAAGCAATTTTGCCCAGTGTATCACCCAGCCGCTCTGCATGTTCCATGGAAATTCCCGTGATGACAGATGCCATCGGCGAGACGATATTCGTGGAATCCAGCCTGCCGCCCATTCCGGTTTCCCAGAGAACGATATCCACATCGGCATCGGCAAAAATGCAGGCGGCAAGCGCTGTAGTCGCTTCAAAATAAGTGACTTTCATGCCTTCATTCGCCATACTCTGAATGGCGGGCAGAAGACGCCGGACATATTGCGCCACGGTTACAGGTGCTGTTTCAGTTCCGTTGACCCGGAACCGTTCCCCCACATTGACCAGATGGGGAGAAGAATAAAAACCGGTTTTGAGTCCGGTACTGCGGAACGCCTGTTCCAGCAAGGCGCAGACTGATCCCTTTCCATTGCTCCCGGCAACGTGGATGAATTTCAGTTTGTCCTGTGGATTGCCGAGACGCCGGAACAGTTCCCGGGTCTGATTCAAGCCCAGTTTGATGCCGAAAAATTCCAGCGAGGCAAGAAAGTCAAGTTCCTGCTGCATGATTCTCTCCGATCAGTAAAGGATGGGTGACCAGTCCGGCTGGAAAGTCCGGCTGGAGCCGCCGAGAAGCAGGCGTCTTTTTCCGTGCCAGGTATCGACAATATACAATCTGCCACGGTCGGCGATAACGACATGGCGGTTGTCCGGTGCCCAGGAGGGACCTTCACAGGCGATGGTTTTTCCGCCGACGGTGACAGAGTCAGAATCATGCCAGGATCTTCCGGAGCCTTCCGCCACCGCAAGTGCGTAGGTGCTGCCGACCTTCGCCGTGTAGGCAAGAAGGCCGTTTGCTGAAAAATCGGGCGTGACACGCTCACTGCCGCGGAGACTGGTAAGTCTTGTCTTACCGGAACCGTCCGGCGCGATCATGTAGAGCTGGGGGCGTCCGTATTCATCGGAAACGAAGCAGATGTATCTGCCGTCCGGTGTCCATACCGGGCTGGCTTCCACCGACTTGCTCCGGGTGAGACGCTTGAGATTCCCGCCTTCCGTGGGGCGCACATAAAGATCCACCTGCCCGTCACGGCTCAAAACAAGAGCCAGATAGCGGCTGTCCGGAGACAAAGCCCCGCCCGCATTCATCCCCCGGTAGGAGGTCAGGCGTCTGCTTTTTCCGATGTCAAAACGGTATTGGACAAGAGTGGTGTATGAGTTGCCGTAGAAACAGTAGATGATACTCTTTCCGTCCGGTGCCCACATCGGTTCAATGGAGAGAGTCCGGTTGTTTGTGATCGCTTTGATGTTGCGCCCGTTGAAGTCGCACATGTAGATCTCACGCCGGTTGCTGCCCGTTTCAACCGAAAAGACAATCGCAGAACGGCAGATGCCCGGAATGTTGAACAGATTTTTCAGAACCGCATCCACCACTTCCGCCGCACGGCGTTCCGGATCGGTGCTCCTGCCGTAAAAATCTGCAATCTTCAGCCCCGCTCCGTTCTTCAGCGTCAGCGTGACCGTGTCGCCGGAAGATGCCATGGAGATGATGTAGTCGCTTTTGGAGCCGGGACGGACCATTTCAAACCAGCCGCAGTTGTTCAGGTTGCGGGTGACATGCTGGGCATTGGGTGACTGGTCCGGAATGAACAGCAATTTCGGATCCGAGTGTTTTTCCCCCATGATAACAACCCCTGCCCCTTCTTGGGCAGATAACGTGGAAATGGCAGCCAAACCACAGAAAACGGCAGCCAGAGAAAACCGGAAAAATGTTTTCAGCATAATAATTCTTTCCCCTTTCGGATAATACAGTTGATGATAAATTTACTCATTGATAAACATACAACAGGATTGCAAAAAATCAAGCCGGATTGCAAAAAAATGAGAAAAGATACGGAGATATCCCATGCCGGGGACAGGCGGCGGTCCGCCGGAGCAGGCTCCGGCGCTTTCCGGGGCGGCGGAAAAGCAGCTGCGAATGGATGAAAAGAGACTCTCTGCCGCCCCGGAAAGCCGTCCATGCGCCCGCTGGCGCATGGGCGTGGACCGCCGCCTGTTCCCGGCATGGGGATCAATCATTTTCGCCCGGTTGTTTCCGGTTGTTTTTGATAGCGGCGCGTCTGGCCTTGTCGTTGCGGCGCTGGTCTTTTTGAGCGTGCGGGACTTTTGTTTTTTTGCGTTTTTTCGGGATGACGAAAGCGGCATTGAGGAGATTTTTCAGCCGGATCCGTGCCAGTTCCCGATTCCGGGTCAGACTGCGGGATTCTTTGGAGACGATCACGATCTTTCCGGCGGGATACGATACAAGCAAACGTTCCCACACATCTTCTGGGATGGCTGCTGCATTCACAAAATCGAATATGAGCCGGACGCCGCAGCTGGTCTTGTTGACATGCTGTCCGCCGGGACCGGCGGCGGGGCGGATGAAGACTTCTTCCAGATTATCGTCCGGGAGGAGGTCCATTGCGTTGTCCGCCCTGTCTGCCGCCGCGGGGACGGCGTCTGCCTTCCCGTTTTTTCTGTTCATCTTCTGAATCATTGCTGTTAAATGCTTTTTTTGCCGGCGGGATCACTGTGAAAACAGTATAGGTACTGCCGTTGAGTTGAATCGTTTTGTCAGTCGGATAGATACTTCCGATCCAGACATCGCCTTTTCTGCCGGTCAGACCGTAAAGGAAGATTTTGCCGTAAAAGAGAGAGTCCGGAGCATCGGAGTAGAGATACCCAACCATGCCGGTCGGTGCGGTCTCAACGGCCGAGAAGAGTACGCTGTACTCATGAACACCGGAGTGGATGGCAAGATTTTTCGTAAAATCCTGCGTCCCTTCATATTCTTTGTAGCGGTCCTGAAATTTTTTCCGGATGATCTTTTCCCGGTCCTGTACCGCCTGAAAGATCCGTTCCACCACCTTCGGGTCACAGAACGGAAAATATGAAAGAGATGCCGGATTCATCTCCACAAACGGGATGAAGCGGCGGAGG
>JAGAPM010000006.1 GCA_017623265.1 Lentisphaeria bacterium
AGTCTGGCATTCTATGCGTGGGGTGAACCAAAATATATTCTGCTTCTGCTGGTCTCGATCCTTTTGAACTACGGCATGGGGCTGTGGGTCGGGAAGTATCCGCAAAAGACCATGGGAAAATGGTTGGTGGGAGCGACCGTTCTCGCCAACGTGGCGATATTCTTCTACTTCAAGTATATGACCTTCGTCTTTACGGAGTTGAACAATGCCTTCTCCCTGAATCTTCCATTAAAGGAAGTGGTGCTGCCCATCGGGATCAGTTTCTACACCTTCCCGGCGCTTTCCTATGTGGTGGATGTGTACCGGGGCGAAGTGAAGTCTGAAAAAAATCCGCTGAAAGTGGGGCTGTATATTGCCCTGTTCCCCCAGTTGATCGCAGGTCCGATCGTGCGGTACAATACCATTGCGGCAGAACTGACGGACCGGAAAGAATCATGGGATGATTTTTCCGAAGGCGCGATCCGGTTCACCACCGGTCTCGCCAAAAAGATGGTGCTTGCCAATCCCTGCGGATACATTGCGGACATGGCATTCAATGCGCCGCAGAATGAGCAGACCGTGCTGCTCTGCTGGATGGGAGCGATCGCCTACACATTCCAGATCTATTTCGACTTTTCCGGTTACTCGGATATGGCAATCGGTCTGGGGCGTATGTTCGGCTTCCATTTTCTGGAAAACTTCAATTTTCCGTACATCGCCAAAGGGATCACGGATTTCTGGCGGAGGTGGCACATCTCCCTTTCCACCTGGTTCCGGGACTATGTGTATATCCCGCTGGGCGGCAACCGGAGCAGCTCCAAATTGCGGGTTCTGTTCAATCTGTTTCTGGTCTGGTTGCTTACCGGTGTATGGCATGGATCAAACTGGACGTTCCTCTGCTGGGGTCTGTTCTATTTTGTGCTGTTGATGATCGAACGCTTTACCGGTCTCAACAAGAATCCCCGTTTCTTCTGCTATCTCTACACCCTGCCCTGCGTGATCGCTGCATGGGTCCTCTTCCGGGCGGAAACGATTTCGGAAGCATGGCACTACCTGAAGACTATGTGCGGTCTGACGGATGCGCTACTCTTTGCGCCGTACAATATTTTTGTGCTGGGAGAGTATGCGCCATTCCTGATCCTGGGTGCGATCTTCTCCCTGCCGATCCTGCCGGCATTGAAAGAACAGAACTTCTATCTGGATAAAATCGGAAACCACACCTGCAGATCAGCGGCAGAAAAAATTTTGCTTGTTGTCAGATTTGCTTCGATCATGTTTGCATTTCTGCTGGCGGTCTCATTCGTGGTCAAGAGTACCAACAACCCCTTTATCTACTTTAATTTCTGAGGAGCAGGATATGAATAACAAAGTACGACATGCTTTTGCACTCTTCTTTGTGCTGTTTCTAGTGATCTGTTCTTTCCCCGTACTGTTTGCGATCGTCCAGAACATTCGGAATGGCGCAATACGCGGGTATGACACGTGGATGAAAAACCGCAAGATCAAGGTTGTTCAGCCCAAGAAAAAAATCAATAGTCCATACGGAGAAAAGCTGCCGAAGCACCCGCCGGTTGTCCAGCCGAAAAAAAAGGTATATTCAGATTCAAAATACAGCATCATCCGGAAATATGATGCCTTCAGCAAACTCATGCTGCCGGAACGGAAACATGTTGAACAGTGGGCGATCAATGCCTTCCCCTTCCGGGATGAATTTTCCACTTTCAATATGGCATTCAAGTATCATCTCGGAATGGTCAAACCACTTGAGCAGGATAATGAAATTTTATTAAGAGACTCCAAAAATGGAGATCGTCTTGCGGTAAATACTGTTGTTCCGGATCGATACTCTAAAAAATCGCTGACTCTTTTTAAATCATACAAGTCCGTATGTAAAAAAAATAATATTTCATTTTTTGTTGTGCTTCGCCCGCAACTGATCAGTATATACGAAAATAACTGGGAACCTTACAATGGGCTGGTCCTCAAACACGGCGACAATTTATCTAAAAGAGCAGAAATTTTAAGAGGACATGGTATCGACACCGTCGAGCTGTGGAAAGAAATGGCAAAAGAGATTCCGGAAGATAAATTTCTGGACTATTTCTTCCGCACCGACCATCACTGGAAGGTAGACGGTGCTCTTATGGGCGGAAAAATACTTGCAAATCACATGAATAAAAACTATGACACATCCTATAATCTGACGTATTTTGATCCAGATATTTATATCCGAAAAATATGGAAGAATGTTTTCTTCGGGTCATGCGCCCGCAGACTTACGCCGGGTTATATCGATGAGAAAGAAAATTTCGATTTGCTTTACCCCCGCTTTAAGACCAGTTTTACCATCACCATTCCTTCAAAAAAATACATGCAAAAAGGCAGTTTTTCGATTTTCTTTTATCCTGGTCAAATTCATTATGACAGTCTGCACAAGAACAGTTACAACGCGTTTATGGAAGCGAATGAACCATTTGTCAGAATTGTGAACAACAAAATCAAATCAGGGAAAAAAATTGCAATTTTAAAAGACTCCTTCGGGCTGCCTTTAGTCCCTTATCTTGCATTACAAACAAAAGAAATTCTTCTTTTTGATCCCAGATTAATGTCTCATGAAGAAATTAGGAAAATGTTGAACGAAGAACAGCCAGATATTTTCTTTGTTCTATATTACGCTGGCTTCTGACAGCAAAGCAGCCGGAATACGGCGCGGTCCTGCGGAGTTGTGAGTTAAAACTCACAACTCCGCTTTTTTATGGCGGCGGCGCACATATGCGGCTCTTGATGATCCCGCGCCGCCGCCATAAAAAAAGGCATCAGCCGAATGGCTGATGCCTTGGGACCGCGCCGTTTTCCGGCTGCCTGTCATTTCTGTTTATCCGTGCTTATGACCACATCCGCAACCACATCCGCACTTAGCTTCCTGTTTTTCCTTGATGGCTGCCTGAGCGGCGGCGAGGCGAGCGATCGGCACGTGGAAGGGGCTGCAGGAAACATAGTTCAGACCGACTGCGTGGCAGAACTCGATGGACTTGGGATCGCCGCCATGTTCGCCGCAGATACCCGCCTTCAGGTTCTTGTTCACGCTTCTGCCCATCTGGACAGCATGGTTGATGAGCATACCGACACCATCCTGATCCAGCGTCTGGAACGGATCAGCTTCCAGCACATTCTTCTTCAGGTAGTCGCCAATGAAGCTGCCGATATCGTCCCGGCTGAAGCCGAACGTCATCTGTGTCAGGTCGTTGGTACCGAAGGAGAAGAATTCCGCCTGCGTTGCCATCTGGTCAGCCAGCAGGGCGGCGCGGGGGATCTCGATCATGGTACCGACCTTGAAGTCGATCTTATCCATCTTGTATTTCTTCATGACTTCCGCCACGATGGGACCGATCGCCATCTTCTGGTGTGCGATCTCGCACATATCGCAAGTGACGGGGATCATGATCTCCACTTTGCTGCCGGGCAGTTCAGCGGCGGCTTCCAGGACCGCACGGACCTGCATTTCCGTGATTTCCGGCCAGGTCACGCCCAGACGGACACCGCGATGGCCCATCATGGGGTTGACTTCCACCAGAGCTTCGGCACGGCGTTTGAATTCCGCCATACTGATCTTGAGAGCGGCAGCAAGTTCTTTCTGCTGATCGGCATTCCGCGGCACAAATTCATGCAGCGGGGGATCCAGCAGACGGACCGTGACCGGCTTACCCTTCATAACTGCCAGAGCGCCCTTCACGTCCTTCTTCACGTAGGGAGCCAGTTGTTTCAGAGCGGCTTTCCGTTCTTCCAGCGTTTCGGAAAGGATCATCTTCCGCAGAGCGAAGAGGGGCTTTTCCGCACCCTTGCCGTAGAACATGTGTTCCGTACGGAAGAGACCGATCCCTTCGGCACCGAATGCCAGAGCAGTTGCGGCATCTTCAGCGGTATCAGCATTGGCACGGACGCCCAGTTTGCGGAAGGAGTCTGCCATCTTCATAAACTTCTTGAGGTTGGGATTTTCGCTGGAATCGACCATGGCGACCGCACCGGCATAAACATAGCCGCGGCTGCCGTTCAGACTGATCACATCGCCGTCCTTGAAAGACTTGTCGCCAATGGTCAGGATGCCATCCTTTTCATTGACGCGGATCGTATCAGCACCGACAATACAGCACTTGCCCCAACCACGGCAGACGAGCGCCGCATGGCTGGTCATACCGCCACGTGCAGTCAGGATACCGGTGGCGGCACGCATGCCTTCCACGTCTTCCGGATTCGTTTCTTCACGGACGAGGATCGCAGAGATATTCTTCTTCGCCAGTTCCACCGCCTTTTCAGATGTAAACACGATCTTGCCGACGGCGCCGCCGGGACCGGCAGGCAGACCTTTGGCAATGATCTCGGCTTTCTTTTCGGCTTTTGCATCCAGAATCGGATGGAGCAGTTCATCCAGCTGGGCGGGGGTCACACGCATCACAGCCGTTTCACTGCTGATGAGTTTTTCCTCCGCCATATCCAGCGCCATGTTCAGTGCGGCAGTACCGGTACGCTTGCCCACGCGGCACTGGAGCATGTAAAGGGTGCCGTCCTGAATGGTGAATTCAATATCCAGCATATCCTTGTAATGCTTTTCCAGTTTCTTGCGGATGGCGGCAAGCTCCTTGTAGGTCTTCGGCAGAAGTTCCTGCATGGACTTGAGGTGCTTGTTCTGTTCGTTCTTCGTTTCGTTGTTCAGCGGGTTGGGGGTACGGGTACCGGCAACCACGTCTTCACCCTGGGCATTGACGAGCCATTCGCCGTAGAACTTGTTATCGCCGGTGGCGGGGTCACGGGTAAAGGCAACACCCGTTGCGGAGTTGTCGTTCATATTACCGAAGACCATGCTCTGAACGTTGACAGCAGTTCCCCAGTCATCCGGAATATTTTCGATCCGGCGATAGGAGGTGGCTTTCTTACCGTTCCAGCTTTTGAAGACGGCACCGATGCCGCCCCAGAGCTGCTCCATGGGATCGTCCGGAAATTCCCGTTTGAGGACCTTCTTGACGGTCTTTTTGAATTCGGCGCAGAGTTTTTTCAGGTCGGCGACCGTGAGATCGGAGTCGCTGGTATAGCCGTTTTTCTTCTTGCACGCTTCCAGCTGATCGTCCAGCAGCTTGCGGATGCCCTTGCCATCTTCCGGCTCGATGCCTTCCGCCTTTTCCATCACCACGTCAGAATACATCATAATGAGGCGTCGGTATGCGTCATAGACAAACCGTTCGTTGGTGCGCTTGATGAGACCGGGGATCGTGCTGGTGGCGAGACCAACATTCAGGACCGTTTCCATCATACCCGGCATGGAACTGCGGGCGCCGGATCGACAGGAGACCAGAAGCGGATTTTCCGGGTCACCGAAGTTCATCCCCATGGCAGCTTCCACTTTCTTGAGGGCTGCAGCGACCTGTTTTTCCAGACCGGCAGGATATGCGCCGCCATTCCGGAAGAAATCAGTACAACATTCCGTTGTGATCGTAAAACCGGCAGGGACCGGAAGTCCCATTGTCGCCATCTCGGCAAGATTCGCACCTTTGCCACCCAGCAGGTTCTTCATGGAAGCATCGCCATCCGACATTCCCTTCCCGAAGAGGTACACATACTTCACCGTTTTTTCTGACGGTGCAGCAGCCTTTTTTGCACTTTTTTTCATGACTTTTCCTTCTTTGTTCTTTTTTCGTAAAACACCACGATTTTCAATGACTTATAATATATAACGACTTTTTCTTTTTACAAATTCCAAAAAGAAAAAACAAGACAGATTTACCGACCGCCGATCCGCTTGAAAAGCAGCATCGTTTCCAGATTGGGAGATCCGGGGAACATGTCAAAACTGACCGCATGTTCCAGCCGGTAACCATTCGCCGTCCAGAGCTTGCACTCGAATGCCATCTGATCTGTGCCGCAATAGACAGCCAGGATCCGTTCCGGTTTGCGTGCAGTAACGGCAGCAATGACACCGTCAGCCGTACCGGAGCGGGGCGGATCCAGCAACACGACTTCCTCTCCATCCGGGGGCGGCAGGGCGTCGAACAGCGCCTCCGGGGTAATGGAAAGCGCTTCAAAACGGATGTTCTTCCCCGGATAAAGATGGGCAGCATTGGAACGCGCCGCCTGAATGGCAGGACCTTCCATATCGATCCCGATCACGCTTCCGGCGGTCTCCGCACCGTACAGCGCAAACAATCCGTAACCGCAGTAAAGGTCGATCAGCCGCTTGCTTTCTGTCAGCTTCAGAAGGGTCAGAGCCGTGGAAGTGAAGCGGTCAAGGATGGACTCGTTCACCTGTGAAAAAACGGTAGGCGGATAGAGCAGTTTCGGACGGTCCGGCAGTTCAAGGGAAAGCAGAGAGCTGCCGTAAAGTTTTTTGAAGTTCAGGGGCGCCCGGGGACGCTGTGCTTCAAAATAATATTCCGAGCGGGACTCATCGAAAAAGAGAAACACGCCGGAGACCCG
>JAGAPM010000056.1 GCA_017623265.1 Lentisphaeria bacterium
CCCCGGACAGCAAAGACATGGATCACCTGCCCCGGGTCGATCTCCAGCTCATGCTGCCCGGCACCATGGTCAACGCCTCCTGGTTCGGTCTCGGTCCCGGCGAAGCATACAGCGATACCATGAAAGCGCAGCGCATGGGCCACTACAAAGCCAACGTGGACCAGCTCGTCACCAACTATGTGTTTCCGCAGGAAAACGGCAACCGCATGAACGTTCGCCGCGCCGCATTCCATGACCTGCACATGGCTGGTCTGTTCGTGGGCGGTCTGCCTCAGTTCGACTTCAATCTGCAGCGTTACAGCGCTCTGGAACTGGAAGCCGCCAAGCACTTCTACGAACTGGAACAGAACCGGGAAAAGATCCACGCAGCACATCATCATGACCACGGTCACGATTGTGGCTGCGGTGAAGTCGATCCCCTGTTCCTCCATCTCGACTGGAAAAACTGCGGCATCGGTACCGGCTCCTGCGGTCCCGCCACCGCCGATCCGTACAAGATCTTCGCAGAACCTTTCCAGTTCGCCCTGCGTTTCCGTACCGTTACGCCCGGCGAGCTGAACGACCGCTCCTTCTTCAATATGTAAGATGATGGTCGATACGGGCAGCCGGCTCCGGCGCGGCAGCCGTGAGCGCCGGAAAAAATCACAACGATTTTTTCCGCACTCACGGGTTCTGCCCGGCAGAACCGGTCAGCGGGGGCGGGTGGCACCCCGCCCGCTGACCGCTGCCGCGCCGGAGTCCGTGCTGCCCATCCCAAGAGCCTTTATTCCCCGATCAATCTTTACTTAAGAAAGACCCCAACCCCATGATTCCCCGTTCCCGTCAGGACCTGATCCGGCTTGAAAATGATTCTCTTGCACCCTATGCGATCCGTTCAGAAGGTGCTGCATCGACCCGTCTCCATCCTGAGCCGATCCATCCGTTCCGTACAGACTTTCAGCGGGACCGGGACCGTGTTCTGCACAGCCGTGCGTTCCGGCGTCTGGAATACAAAACGCAAGTCTTTTTGAGTGGTTCAGGTGATCATCTGCGGAACCGTCTGACACATACGATTGAGGTAGCAGCCATTGCAAAGACGATCTCCAATGCGCTCTCGCTGAATATCGATCTGACGGAAGCGATCGCGCTGGCGCACGATTTGGGACATACACCATTCGGACATGCCGGTGAGCGGGCAATGGCGGTCATCATGGCGAACAATGGAGGTTTTGACCACAATCTGCAGGCGCTGCGGGTGATCGATCATCTGGAGATCAAGTATCCGGAGTACGATGGAATCAACCTGACCATCGCTGCGCGCCAGGGGCTGATCAAACACCGCACCCCCGGCATGACGGCACTGGATGGCGTTCTGCTCCCGCCCAAGCCCGGACTGGAAGCACAGGTGGCGGATCTGGCGGATGACCTGACTTACTACGGACACGATGTGGACGATGGGCTGGATTCCGGCATTCTCACCCATGAGATGCTGTCTTCTCTGGAAATCTGGCAGCGCGCCTGCGAGCTGGCGAAACAACACAAATATCTTCCCGGCGATGACCGTTTTCTCCCCTTTGCAGTCCGGTCGCTCATCGACATGATGGTGGGGGATGCCATCCGTAACTCTGCAAAACAGATCGAAGCGGCAGCACCCGCCTCACCGGAAGAAGTCATGCAGCTGCCGAAAATGCTGATCTCGTTCAGTCCGGAGTTCCGGAAACTGACCGATGATCTGAAAAAATTCCTGTACGAAAATCTCTACTTCGGACCGGAATTGAGCAAGCTGAACGAACTTTCCATGAGCCGTCTTTCCTACCTTTTTGATACCTACTGCGCACACCCGGAGGAAATGGGATCCTCCGCCCGGAACCGGATCGAAAGCGATGGTCTGGCGCGGGCTGTGGCGGATCATATTGCGGGTATGACAGATAACTTTGCAGTCAGCGAGTATTTGCGTCTGAAATAAATCAGACTTCCCGGGTGATCCCGCAGAACTCACCGCTGAACGGTCCGGCAACCCCTTTTTGATTCACTGCGCACACCCGGTAGTAATAGGTGGTATGGTCTTCCAGCTCCCG
>JAGAPM010000057.1 GCA_017623265.1 Lentisphaeria bacterium
AAATCATGAAAAATCTGCAGGGAAAAGTCCTCTTTCTTGACCGGTCTGACATCAATACAGACGAAATCATTCCGGCAAAATATCTGACTGAAAGCACAAAAATCGCCCTGAAGCCGTATTGTCTGGAAGACCTGATCCTTGACGGCTTCGATCCGAAAAAAGATATTGACGGCAAGAGCGTGATCGTAACCCGCGCCAACTTCGGTTGCGGCTCCTCCCGCGAACATGCGCCGTGGGTTCTGGAATGTAACGGGATCAATCTGGTGGTGGCGGAAAACTTCGCCCGCATCTTCCGTCAGAACATGTTCAACTGCGGCATGGCGGCGATCAGCCTTTCCAACACAGAGATCGATGAGATCTTCAAGACATTCGGCGGCACAGAAACGGACTGCAGCGCCGACATCGAAGCAAAAACCCTGACCTTCAGCAACGGAAAAGATACGAAAGTCTATTCCTTTGAAGCCAGCGCATTTGACCTGGAACTGGTCCGTGCCGGAGGCTGGGTCGATTACGCTGATCAGAAGTATTGAGCGTAGAGGGCGACACCCTCCCATCCAAAGATAAAAGCAGCGAAGCACAGCCGTTTGGCTGTGCTTCGTTTTTTGTTTACCGGAAAAAGAGAGTCTGCGCAGAGGGATCAGAAGCGGAAGCCGAAATTAAAGTGGAACCGGATCTTGCTCTTGAGGTCAGGCTGATTATTCAGCACCGGATAAGCCAGATCCAGCCGGATGGGCATGGGGCAGACCGGCAGCTTGATCCGCAAACCGTACCCCATACCGATATTGGGCCGGTTGAAACGCATCACATCTTCCGATGCGCCGCCGAAATCGCAGAAAACCGCACCGCGCAGATAATCCTTGTAGATCGGGTGTGTCAGTTCTGCTGTGACCAGATACATAAACTCGCCGCCGTAGTTATCGTCATTATCATCCGCCGGACCGATGGAGCGGTAGGGGAAACCGCGTATCGTATCGCCGCCGCCGAGGAAATAGCGGTCAAAGAGCGGCACATCATCCGTTCCGCCGTATGCGCCCATCATGCCGAGTTTACCACCGAGCGAGAAGACAAATAAATCGTGGAAGAAGGGATAGTATCCCAACGCCTTGAATTCCAGTTTATAGTAATCCTGAGTTGCGCCGAGCCCCTGGCTTGTCAGCTCAAAGTTTGCACCGAGGAGATATCCGCGCCGTGGATCGGTGTAGCTGTCCCGTGTATCCCGTTCCACGTTCATAAAGATTCTGCCGACCAGTTCGCGTCCTTCCTGATCCTGGAAGAAAGGTCCCAGTTTATGCGCCATGTGTTTGACCTTCACCTGCTCAAATTTATATCCGAGCTGGAAGGTGGTAAAATCATCAAAAACCCGTTTTGCAAGGCTTGTGGTCACGCCGAGCCGTTCTTCATCCCAGTCATCATACTCATGTGTTCTCCAATATCCGGAAACATCCCAGCGGAGAGGGATTCCGAAGAGCCACGGTTCCGTGAATTCTACCGCAGCATCCTTGCTTTCCGTGCCGACCTGCGCATAAATACGCATACGCTGACCGCCGCCGGTAAACCAGCTTCCGGGATCCAGAACATCCATATTATTGTGTGCGATTTCGATTCTTCCCGCCAGCCCGTCACCATCACTCCAGCCGCCGCCGATATTTGCAGAAATGAACTGCTTTTCGTTGACATCGATCGTGATATCTTTCTTTCCGGGTTCTGCGGAATTACTCATAGTCACATCCACGCCGCTTTCTGTCACACCGCCCTTCGGTTCAAAGTAGTTCAGACCGAGAAGGCGCATCCGGGCGATCTCCAATTTCCGTTTATCCAGCTTTTCGCCCGGTTCCACGGGGATCTCCCGCAACAGGACGTGCGCCTTCGTGTAACGGTTTCCGCGAATGGTGACCTTCCCCACTTCGTACTGGGGACCTTCGCTGATCTGATACTCCAAGTCCACAGTGTGGGTCAGGAAGTTGGGTTTGCGTTCCACATTGATCCGGAAATCGGCATAACCTTCCGGAGCATAGAGCGCTTCGATCCGTTCCATATCCTGATCTTCGATCTGCACATTGTAAACGTTATCCGGCAGGAGGCGGATCAGTTTCTTCAATTCCTCCGGTTTGCGGAGCAGAGAACCGGTGACTTTAATATCTCCGACAAAATAGGGTTCGCCTTCCTCCACCGTAAAATGAAGGTCCACCATCTCCGGATTCCCTTCCACCGGCGTGACATCGACCTTGACAATGTTAAAGTCAAGATATCCCTTACGCAGGTAAAGTTCCCGGAGACGGACTTTATCCCGTTCCAGCGCTTTCAGGTCGTAGATACCCGTTTTTCCCTTATTGAAGGGCAGCCAGGAAAGCCAGTCCACGCTCAATGGGAAATATCGGGATTCCATCACCGCTTTCAGGTCATCTGGTTCATACACCGAGTTGCCTTCAAAAGAGACATCGTTGATACGGATCCGCATCTCTTCCTCGATGACAAATTTAACAAGGATCGTGCCGTCTTTCTGATCTTCCAGCACAGTCTTGACCTTGGTCCCTCCCCGGCCTTCCTCCTTGTAGAGAGCGCGGATCCGGTCGGCAGTGATGCTGACCTGTTCATCATTCAGAGGAGCCTGTGTAGTGAAACCGACAAGCCCTTTGAGTTTTTCCTGCGGGATCAGTTTGGCATTTTCGATCACAACGCCGGCAACAACCGGTTTTGCGACCAGATTAAAAGTCACTTCCACCGTGCCATCCGGCAGATGTTTTGTGCTTGCGGAGACATCGGAAAAGACATTGCGGGCGGAAAGGCGGCGCACGTCTTCATTCATGACCTGTTCGGAAAAGGGAGCGCCTTTTCGTGTCTGAACAGTCAGTTCCAGAATACTTTCATCGTATTTGAAATCAGACATCTGGTTGAATGTCCGCTTTGCAACGGTCTGTGCAGAAAGGAGCAGCGCTGCCTGCAGGATGATGAGAGTCAGAAAAATTTTTATTTTCATGGGGTTTTCACCTCTATTTTATATCGAATAAACAATCACCCTGCAATGTAGCGCCGGGACCGGAAAAAATCAAGTCAAAACTCAGACATTGGCGTCATTTTTTTCGTATTTGTGCGTCAGCGGACGGAACTCCATGAGTTCGGGGAAGAAGAGCAGATCCGTAATACCGGTACCGCCGTTACGGTTCTTTTCCACAATCAGTTCCGCTTTCACCCCATTGCGTCTTGCTTCTTCCGTAAGGTCTTTGGATTCATCCCGTTCACGATGAAGGAACACGACAACGTCAGCGTCCTGTTCGATCGCCCCGGATTCACGGAGGTTCGAAAGTTTCGGGCGTGCATTTTTGCCTTGTCCTTTTTCCGTTTCACGGTTCAACTGTGCGAGGACCAGCACAGGGACATCCAGATCTTTAGCGATCTTTTTCAGACCGCCGGAAATAGCAGCGACTTCGACCTGTCTGCCATCAGAAGCTTTCACATCAGCGCGCATAAGCGTCAGATAGTCGACCACAATCAGATCCAACCCCTTTGTTTCCTTGATCTTCCGCGCCTTTGCACGCAATTCAAATACGGAAAGACCGCCGGTGGGGTCGATCGTCAGCTCCGCATTCTGCAGTCTGCTTGCTGCGGCAACAATCCGTGGCATCTCCGCCAGAGTGATCTGCTTGCGCATGATCTTGGACAGGGGAATGCCGGCTTCCGTACACAGGATACGCTGGGTCACCTGTTCGGAACTCATTTCCAAGCTGAAGAAGGCAACTTTCCTGCGCCCGCTTCCGGCATCTTTCATAATGATGTTCCGGACAATATTCAAAGCGATAGAAGTCTTACCGATGGAGGGACGTGCAGCAAGGACAAACATTTCCTGCCGTTTCAAACCGCCGGTCAAATTGTCTAAATCAGGATAACCGGTGAAGATTCCGGTTTCAGTGACATCATTGATAACATCCAGGAAGTGCTTGCAGGTATTCTTAAGCAATTGTTTGAAAGTCAGATCTTTGGTCATTACGAAATTGTTGCGGACCGTAAAAAGTCTGTTTTCGATCTCATCCAACATTTTTCTGACGTCCTGATCCGGCTTGCGGCAAATATCCAGCGAAGCGGAACAAGTCTGAATGATTTCCCGGAGCATTGCGTAATCGCGCAGGATACTGCACCACGCCTCCAGGTTTGCAGAACTGGGGATCGATGTCTGCAGTTCCATCAGGTAATCAATACCGCCGATCGCAGCGAGGCGGTCTTTACTGCGCAAGTAGTCGGAAACCGAAAGGATATCAGCGACACTCTGCTTTGCCCCCACATTAAGAATCGCCTCATAGATCAGAGCGTGTTTCGGATCCTTGAAAACGATTTTTGCCATATTGTGGAACTGGGACGAATCCTGTTCCTGGGGGAACCCTTTCTTTTTTTTCTGCCCTCCGTCATCCTCATTTCCCGTACAATTCAGAAGCGGCATAACAGTCTGGACCGTTTCCGGTTCAGCCAGAAGAGATGCAATAACCGCCTTTTCAGTTTCGAAGTCCGCATATACGGGAACAGAACCTCCCGCTGCCATTCTGGCAGTCCGGGAGGCTTTTTCAAAATCTTCCCGGATCTCAGGAGAGGAGACCCGGGAGATCAGTCTGTCATCATCAGTCATGATTATGCTCTGACGACTTTGATCTTTGCAGTTGCGCAGACCTTCTGGAAGACCTTGACTTCAGCGGTGTAGTCGCCGAGGGTACGGATCTGAGTTTCCAGTTTGATCTTGTAGGTATCGATCTTGATACCGATCGCCAGAAGGGCATCGTGGATCATACGTTCCGTGACAGAACCGAAGAGGTGGTTATCATCGGAAGCCTGCATGGGGATCACGAGTTCCGTGCTGTTGATCTTTGCAACGATCGCTTCAGCAGCTTCCATATCCGCTTTACGCTTCGCTTCGATCTTTTCCTTGCGGGCAGCGAGCTGACGGAGAGCCGCGGTGGTGGCGACAGATGCCATTCCTTTGGGGATCAGGTAGTTGCGAGCATAGCCGGGCGCAACGCTGACTTCTTCACCTGCGAGGCCCAGGTCTTCGACGTCCTGGAGGAGAATCAGTTTCATAGCCATAATGAAATGCCTTTCAGTTAAGAGATTAGAGAACCACGCTGATGATTCTTGCGCGCTTCACTGCCACAGAAAGCATCTTCTGGTGCTTGAGGCAGGTGCCGGTAATGCGGCGGGGAAGGATACGGCCTTTTTCCGTCTGGAATTTGCGGAGGAGGTCACCATCCTTGAAATCGATGTAGTTCACCTTGTTTTCGCAGAATCTGCAAATTTTCGGTTTTGCGGCACGTCTTTTGGGACGACGGCGTTTGTTATTAGACTGCATTGCCATAATCATGCTCCTTAATTAGCTTTGGGTTGGATTTGTTCAGAAAGGAATGTCATCAACATCTTCCAGGGGATCGCCTTCCGGCATCGGGGGCGGCTGGGGCATGGGAGCCTGCGCCGGTCTCGGCTGCTGGTAGCGGGGCTGCTGCGGTGCGTCATACTGCTGACGCTGATACCGCTGCTGTCCGCCCTGGGGTTGCGGACGGGAATAGGATTGGGGCCGGGGTGCATCATAAGATGCTGTGGGATCTTCTTCCACCATACCGGCATCCATACCGTCATCGCGGCGTCCGCCCTGCTGGTTCAGGAATTGAACCCGTTCAGCGGTGACGCGGATCCGGGAACGCTTTTTCTGCGTATCCTTTTCCGTCCATGTATCATAGACAAGGCGTCCTTCGATGAAAACACTTGCACCTTTCTGAAGGAAGCGGGAACAGCTTTCCGCCTGTTTTCCCCAGACAACGATATCAAGGAAACAGGTTTCATCCTTTTCCTGACCGTTCTGGATGAAACGGCGGTTGATCGCGATCCCGAATTCGCAGACCGCAGAATTGGTACCGGGCGTATAACGCAGTTCCGGTTCGCGGGTAAGATTACCCATCAGCAAAACTTTGTTCAGAGAGGCAGCCATGTTGGACGCTCCTTTCTTTCGCGATTGTTAGCGCTGTTCTTCGCCCATCGCTTCGATGGGAGCGAGGGTGGAACGGACCTGTTCGGGGCGATCGTAGTTGACGATCAGGACGCGGAGGACCCGTTCATCAAGACGGTAAACATTGCGCAGGTTCTTTTCAACTGCGGGATCCATCTCGAAAATGAAATTGACATAGACACCGGCTTTACGACGATTGATTTCACGGGCGAACTGTTTCCGTCCCATCAGGATCGTTTCGTTCACCGTACCGCCCATTTCCCCGATCTTCTTGGCGAAGTCTTCGGAGAAAGCCTTACCTTCATCCTCGACCTTTCTCAGGTCCAGAATGTACACTGCTTCGTACTTTTTCAAGGCTACACCTCCATGGTGTGTTGTTGTTTGTTATTGTTATTTCAGTGTGTTTTCTTCAGAGTTCTGTTCGATCGAGAGCAGCTTATTATTGTACTGCGCCATTGCCATCTGCAGGGAGCGTCTCATTGTCAGGATAACGGAATCCACCGCCATTGCCAGCACCTGATCCATCAGTCTCTGCTCTTCCGGCTCGAACTTTGCCAGTACAAAATCTGCGCTTCCATGCCCGTTTGCCATCTTACCGATGCCGATTCTCAGGCGGGGAAAGTTCTGTGTACCGAGCTGCTCAATGACCGATTTGATCCCGTTATGTCCGCCGCTTGATCCATTGGCGCGGATCCTGATTCTGCCCGGTTCCAGATCCATGTCATCATGAACGATCATGATCTGTCCGGGAGCGATCTGTTCCGCTTTTGCCAGACCTGCCACGGCGTTACCGGAAAGGTTCATAAATGTCAGCGGGGTCTGAAGGATGAGCCTCTGTCCCGCATACGTTCCCTTCCAGTAATAAGAGTTGAAGGCGTGGATCTTTTCCCAGTTTCCGGGAAGTTTTGCCAGGAGTTTTTCAATCAATGCAAACCCCACATTGTGGCGTGTTCCCTCATATTCCGTTCCGGGATTTCCCAGTCCGGCAATCAGGCAGATCCGTTCAGCGTTCATACTCTCACCGGGATCGGAAAAAGCTTACTTCGCCTTTTCGCCGATCACTTCAGGTTCAGTAGCACCGGAAGCTGCCGGAGCATCAGCGGAACCGTTCGGATCGGTAACAACGAATGCGACCAGTTCGCCCGGGGTGACCATTTTGACACCTTCGGGGAGAGCGATTTCGCTGACATGGAGCTGGGCACCGAGTCCGAGGGGAGCGACATCGGCTTCGATGTGTTCCGGGAGGGTATCGGGCGTGCATTCGATTTCGACTTCGTGCATGTTCTGTTCGAGCTGACCGCCGGCAACGATACCTGCGGGAGCAGCATGACCGGCATGCAGGGGAACGCGGGTGGTGATCTTCTGATCATTCTTAACAGCCATGAAGTCGATGTGGCTTGCGCAGTTGCGGATGAAGTCATGCTGGACTTCCTGGAGGAGGACCAGCTGGGTCTTTTCACCTTCCTTGAGGCTGATGAGGTTCAGCTCGCCGCGGGTGAGGATTTCCCATTCGCCGGCATCAACTGCGACTGTTTCGGGTTCAGCGCCTTTGCTGTAGATCACAGCGGGGATCAACCCCTGCTTTCTCAGGCGGCGTGCATTTGCGGATCCCGTAAGGGTACGGCTCTGCACGTTCAGTACGTGTTTTGTTTTCGTCATTTTGTTCCTTCTTCTTTCTTGAAGTTTTTATTGAATCAATAATGATTATTGCTTAATTTTCAGGAGAAGAGCGTGGTAAGCATGCCGCCTTCATGGATCCGGCGGATTGCTTCAGCCAACAGCTTCGCAACGGAAAGAACCTTCACCTTGTCGCCGAAATCAAACTTGCACGGCACAGAGTCCGTGGTGATAAGTTCTTCGATGCAGCTGTTTGCAAGTCTGTCGACAGCTTTTTCGCTGGCAACAAAGTGGGAAACGGAAGCGTAGATGGTGCCTGCACCTTCGTTCTTGAGCAGTTCAGCAGCAGCGCAAAGCGTACCGGCGGTACTGGTCATATCGTCCACGATCAGACAGGTTCTTCCCTTCACATCGCCGACGAGGTGGGAGCTTGCCACGTGGACAGCATCGACACGGCGTTTTGCAACGACGGCGAAACCGCAGCCGAGTCTGTCTGCGAATTTCTGTGCCATCTTCACGCTGCCGGAGTCGGGAGAAACGACAACGGATTCTGCATCCATTTTGCTCTTCATGTAGGGAATGAGAACCGGAGAAGCATAGAGATGATCCACGGGGATATCGAAGAATCCCTGAATCTGCTGTGCGTGCAGGTCCATGGTCAGGACGCGGTCCACACCGGCGGTGGTCAGCAGGTTTGCGACCAGCTTGGATGTGATGGGCACGCGGGGACGGTCTTTTCTGTCCTGACGGGCATAACCGTAGTAGGGGATCACGGCGGTGATGCGGGCAGCAGAAGCGCGGCGAGCGGCATCGATCATGATCAAAAGTTCCATCAGGTTTTCATTGGTGGGGGTGCAGGTGGACTGGATGATGAACACATCCGCATTTCTGAGGCTGTCTTTGTACTGGACGAACACTTCGCCGTCCGGGAACTTTTCCACGGTTGCGTGTCCGAGTTCCTGCCCCATGCTGCTTGCAATTGCTTCCGCGAGTTCGCGGTTCGAGTTGCCGGCATACAGCCGAATGTCTCTCGCATTACCTTCCATTTGGACGTAAATCTCCGTTAAGTTTATTGGTTTTATCCTTCAAAAGGGACTTAACCGACGGATCCGGAAAGAGTTGTAAGATCTGCGCACAGGGAGGGCATTTTGAGCAGCGGAGGAGAAAAGGTAATTCTCAACTCAACGCTTCAGCCTTATGGTCCGCTCACTTGCACATGCAGTACAGCTCGAATCCGCTTCCGGATTAAGGTCCCGATATCGGGTCGTTCTTATAATATACTGCAACTTTTATATTTTGCAAATTTTTTCTGCATTTTTTTTGAAAAATACCATAAAGGCCCGTTCAGGTCAGCATTTCCGCGGAGCGTTCAGCCGGTAGAGGGGAACGCTGTCCTGTTTCGCCCATGTATCGGCATAGAACTGTTCAAAACTGAGATCTTCCGGTGGAAGCGGCAAATCCGCTCCGTTGTCATCCAACTTTTTGAGGATATACTGGATCGTGACTTCATCGGGCGGAAGTGCCAGCTGGTAGGTATCATCCTCGCTGTTATCGCTCATCAGCTGTGAAAAGATCCCCACTTCGCAGAGATCGTAGATGATGGATCTTGTTGCCCGGACGGGGATCTCCAGTTTTTTGGAGAGATAAACTGCAGAAAGGGGCTTTCCGTGATCGACAAAATTACAGGCGACCGCATGGGCGATCTGCAGGGCGCAGATTTTATACCGGCGGGGACTGAGAGGGCGCATGCCACTGCCGGGTTCCAATTCATACAGGTTCACATTCTGAATGGCAAAGGCAAGCTGCGCCCCGAAGATCGTCAGTGTCCAGCCGACATTCATGAGGATCAGCAGGAACGGAACAGCGGCGAAACTGCCGTAGACAGCGTTGTAGCTGCTCAAGCTCATCTGCACAAAAACGTACAAGGACTGCAACAGGGCATAAGCCGTTCCCACCAGCACGCCGGCAATAAACGCCGCCCGGAAAGTCACTCTTGTGTTCGGAACAAACGCATAGATGAAGTAGAAGATGAACCAGATCGAAACCAAATGCAGACACCCCATGATGAAGTCGACCGAGCTTTCCCAAAATGCAGAAAAAGGCAGTCCACTGACCAGATTTTTCATGGTGCCGGACATCATATCACTGGTCGTTGCCATCACCACCATGAGGAAGGGGCAGATCACCAGCAACGTCAAATAGTCGCAGAATTTTCTACTCCATGCCCTGCCCCGGTGTACGCCCCAGATTCCATTGAAGGATTTCTCAATGGATGCCAGCAACTTCACCGCAGTCCAGATCAGGAAGAGGACACCGACCCCGGTTATAATCCGTTTCTGTCAGCAGCTTTTCT
>JAGAPM010000058.1 GCA_017623265.1 Lentisphaeria bacterium
ACCGGATCACCCTGAACCTGGCACGGAATCGTTTTCATTGGAACAAGCGGCGCGGTATGGGGCTGCATGTCAGCCTTTCAGCACCGCAGTTGAACGATCCGGATTCCACCGGTCCGTCACAGGACATGGACCTGCCGGATATGACCATGCAGCCGGATCAGGAGTTGGAAACCCATGAACTGGAAAACGACATTGAAACAATCATCAATGCCCTGCCGGCAAAATTCCGGGAATCGCTGCTGCTGCGCCATCGGGAGGAAATGTCATATGAGGCGATCGCACAGACGACCGGCGTACCGATCAATACGGTAAAAACCCGGATCAAACGGGCACGGGAACTGCTCAAAGAGGGACTTTCTCAACGGGAATATGAAAATCGTCAGAAATCCCGGAGCCATCGCAAAGGATAAGTATAATACACACAAAACATGGAAGGGGAATACCTTTCAGCCTGCGCAGGCTCCGGCAGAGCGCACCGGCAAAGCCGGTACGCCAGTCCCGAAGCATTTGCTGCGGAATCAGCACACAAAAAAAGCAGCACTCCGGCAATACCGGACTGCTGCTTTCTTTTTTGTGCCTGCCGGAGCCTGCGTGACGCCGATCAGTTCTGTTCAAAGAGCGCGTAAACGTTCTTGAGGGCACGGACACAGGCGGTGACGCAGTCTTCTGCACCTTCGTATTCGATGGAGAGATAGCCGTCATACCCGGACTTCTTGATCAGTTTCACGATTGCGGGCAGATCCACATCACCTTCGCCGGTCACAGCGCCACGGAGGAATCTGCCATGGAGCGTTCCGAAATAACCTTCGCCGGTGGGCGGGTTCTTACGGATATAGAAATCCTTGAAATGGATGAAGGATGCAAAAGGCAGATTGTTCATGGCGGCGATAACCGGTTCTTCATCGGCACACAGGAAGTTGCCAACGTCCATCGTGGTCCGGAAGTTATCCCGATTGACAGCGAGGACGACACGCTGAACACGTTCGCTGCCCTGGAAGAGGTAGCCGTGGTTTTCAAGGCTGGTCACAATTCCGAAGTTTTTAGCGTAATCTGCCAGTTCCTGGAATGCGGCGACCACGGTAGGCAAATACTTTTCAAAGTTTGCATAGCTTGCCTGATCCACGGGCAGCCAGCCGGCATCGTGACGCATACGCTTGACTCCGAGGCGGGCGGCGACATCAATTTCGGTCTTCACACGGTCGATTTCCTTACGGACATCTTCCGGGTTATCGAGAGCGAAGTTGGCGCCGATCGTATAGCTGGAAAGTTCCAGACCGATCTTGTTTGCATGGGCAACGATCTGGTCGATCAGTTCATTATTCCCGTTCAGGATCAGTTTCCCGCAGGGAACGATTTCCATGTGTTTGCCACCGTTTTCCACGATGTAGTCCATCACCTGAAATACACTCATACGTTCATCATTGATCGCACGGCTCATGCTGTACGAACTCAATCCGATTTTAATCATGTTCAAAACATCCTTGTCTTACTTGTTTTATGTTTCATGTGCGTTTGCACAATTTACTTGATCACGATATAAAGCCCCTTGTCAGCCTGACTCGCCTTTTCTTCTTCCTGATTTCCCATAGAAACAGAAACGGAATCTCCGGCGTATGTGTTTCCTTCCGCCTCCACAACGCCATCTGCATCATGGTCCAGATACACTTTGATCGGACGATTCCAACCGTCACGGACGCTGTTCCGGGTTTCATCACTGCTGAAATATTCCTTCGGGGGGTCGAGATACTGCTTTGCTTTCGTATTCACTTCGCTCACAGCAGAGGAGACATTATTAATGCCAGAACCACGCCCCTGATAATTCTTATAGGTGAGGATATCAAAAAAGGTATAATAATCATCACCGGGCTTCATGCTGTCAATGTTGCCCGACCATTCCCCGACACATTCCGGGACACTTCCGCCGAGGGTGGGCAGCAGGTTGTAGACGCCTTTGAACACACGCAGTGCGGTATTGACACCGGTCAGGATCGTTTCCGTCTTTGTCCGGCGGCTGTTGTTCTGCACGGCGAGCAGTGCAGGGAAGATACAGCCGGCGAGAATACCGATAACGGCAATAACGGTAAGGATTTCAATCAGCGTAAATCTCTGTTTCTGTTTCATTTTGTCTCTCCTGTAAATATGTTTTATTCTCTCAAAATCTCGTATGATCATTCCCGTGTTACCGGGCCATGAAGTTGGTGATATCATCCCCTTCGCCAAGCTGCTCGGCATACTTGGTGGACGCACTGTGTTCTACAGAAAGATATCCTTTATCCATATACTCCTTGTACACTCGACCGTCATCTTTTTGCATTCTGACCGAATCCACATTACCCGGCATCAGATTCGCCCCGGTAGAAGCAAGATCATAACCGCCGGTCATACGGTATCCGGGAGCCATGTAAAGGAACGGCATACCGAAACCATCGTTTATGCAAAAACGCTCTGCCTCAGGCATATAAGAAAGCTGCTCAGAAAGCTGCTCAATATCAAAGAACTGCATCATATTGTATTTAATATTCTGGTTATCATCCTCGTTGTGATTATTGATATTGTAGTTATCAATAAAAAACGGGGTATATCGCGTCCCGTACTCCGTGCCACCATACTGTTGTGGCGACATGGGATAATTCCCGCCATTGAGGTTGGATCCTTTATATTCTTCGATCGCATTCTCAATCATCCCCAGCAATGCTTTCGTTTTGGCTTCAGATGCCTGACGGGTAACCAACGGTGCGACCAGAATCCCGATTGATACGATCGCAATCACAATCACAAGCACCATCATCAATTCAACCAGCGTATAACGGCTGTTTTTTCTGTTCTGCTTTGCCATAAAAATCCTTTCTTATCCGGTGTTTTCTTTTTCCGCTCCGGTATTATAACACAAAAATCTGCTCTTTGCAACCAAACTTTATTTGATTTTTTAAAAAAATGGCGTATTATACACAAAATACATTTCGATTCATGTAAAAATCAACAGACCTTGAAGGAGAAATAGAAAAGATGAACGAAAATCTCTGCCCTTGCTGTTCCGGCAAAAACTATGAAGAATGCTGCAAACCGGTTATCGCAGGTGAACGCAAAGCCGCTACTCCGGAAGAACTGATGCGCGCCCGCTACTCCGCTTATGCAAAAACGG
>JAGAPM010000007.1 GCA_017623265.1 Lentisphaeria bacterium
GAAGAAGGCTTTCATCTTTTTGCCATGCTGCCACTGTTTCAGACCGGGGACATCCAGACCTTCTTTTTCTGCCAGTTCAAAGAACTTGACATTGGCATCAGCAAGCTGTTTCCAGGCGGCTTTGCGCATGGAATCGATCTCAGCCATTTCTTTGGCATATTTGGCTTTCAGTTTGCCCACATTTTCCCACTGGGCTTTCTGTTCGGGAGAGGGACCGGGCTTACGGGCATGGGGACCGCGTCTGCCGTTTTCACATTTCGGGGGAGGGCATTTTCCTTCGGGTTTTACCGGGGCATCCTGAGCGATCACGGAGAATGCAAGACCGGCAGCGAAAAGAGCGGTAAGAAGTTTCTTCATAGTTCTGTTCCTTTCTGATTCGATTCTGTTGTCAGTTACAAGTTGTTGAACGACCGTGCTTCAACCACTATAACGCAACACCGGAATCCTTTATTGCAGAAAGAAACAGAATATTTTGATTTTTTTTGATACGACGCTTAAATTTCGCTGTCCGGGATCTCTTTTTCCAGTTTATCCAGTTCCCGTTCAAGCGCCTTGGGGGAGCGTTCCCACTTCGCCAGTGCCAGATATGCCACCGGCACAATAAAGAGAGTCAGCACACAGGAGGAAAGACCTCCGTAAACGATCACAGCGCCGAGACATTTCCGGCTGGCAGCACCGGCACCGGAGGCAAGCAGCAGCGGTACGGCACCGATAACGGTACTGATTGCCGTCATGAGGATCGGACGCAGACGCAGTTTCGATGCTTCAAAGAGTGCTTCTTCGAAAGGCTTTCCGGCGTCACGCAACTGGTTGGCAAATTCCACAATAAGGATCCCGTTCTTTGCCGCCAGACCGATCAGCATGATGATTCCGATTTGGGTGTAGATGTTCATGGTCAGCCCCATTGCCATCAGTGCGGCAATGGCCCCCACCATTCCCAGCGGAACGGTAAACATCACAATCAGGGGGCAAAGGAAGGATTCAAACTGGGCTGCCAGTGCCAGATAGGAGACCAGCAGGGCAAGTGCAAAAATGTAAAGCATGGAAGAGGAACTTTCCTTCATGTCCTTGGATTGTCCTTTGTAGAAGATCTGGCGGTATTCCGGCAGGTTTTCTTTTGCAGTCTTTTCCAGAAAATCCAGCACATCGCTCAAGGCATATCCGGGTGCCACGTTCCCGCTGATCGTGATCGCACGGACCCGGTTGTAACGGGAAAGTCTGCCTGCATCGCCTTTTTCCTTGATCGTGACCACATTGCTGAGGGGGATCAGTTCGCCGGAGTGTTTGGAACGGACATAAATATTGCTCAGGTTGTCCGGGGTGGCACGGCTGTGACGGTCTGCCTGAAGCACCACGTCATATTCCTGTCCCCGGTCAACGAAGGTCGTAACTTTTTTCGAGCCGAGCATGGTTTCCAGCGCGACCCCGATCTCTTCCGTGGAAATGCCAAGTTCATCTGCCCGCTTTGTATCAATGTCCACATGAAGCTGCGGTGTTGTTTCCTTGTAGTCCCATTGAATGTCCACAAATCCCGGATAGGATTTGCATTTATCCAATATAATATCGCGCCATTTCACCAGCTCCGGATATTCCGGCCCGCCGATGACAAACTGTACCGGGTTGCCGCGGGAACCGATCCCGTTCGGCAGGAAGGGCTGGATCGGCAAACCGGGGATCGTGTTCAGATCGCCGCGCAGCTTGTCGAGGATTGCCCGGGCAGACTTGTTCCGGTTCGCCCATTCCTGTAATTCCAGAATGGCAAAGCCGCGGTTGACTGCACCTTCCGAGTCGCCGAAAGTCGGGACAACCACCATCAGGTTTTTGGCAAGTCCCTGTTCGAGCAGGGGGAAAACCACATCCGTTGTCTGGTTTGCGTAACCGGACATGGTATAATAGTTAGTCCCTTCCGGTGCCTGCATCCGCAGCATGATCACTGCCCGGTCTTCTTCCGGTTCGTATTCGGAGGGCAGGTGCATCCATCCCCATACAGTGAGAATACAGATCGCAATGAAGGCGGCAATGGTGATGATCTTTGCCTTTGCGACAGTCCGGAGGGCGTAGTCATAGATCTTTTCAAAGAAGCCGATCATTGCATTG
>JAGAPM010000059.1 GCA_017623265.1 Lentisphaeria bacterium
CGGAATGCGGAATGCGGAATGCGGAATGCGGAATGCGGAATGCGGAATGCGGAATGCGGAATGCGGGAGAAGTTAAATCTTTACGATGCGGTCGCAGTAACGGAGGCTTTCCTGACGGTGGGCGATCATGAGAATGGCGGTTTTGCCGTGAAGGTTGCGGAGAGCGTCGATAAATGCGTTTTCGGTTTCGCCGTCCAGCGCACTGGTGGCTTCGTCCAGAATGAGGAGCGCCGGATCCCGGTAGAGAGCGCGGGCAATGGCAAGGCGCTGGCGTTGTCCGCCGGAAAGTTTGGCTCCGGATTCGCCGATCACGCTGTTTAATCCATCCGGCAGAGCGAGGGCAAAATCCAGCAGTTGCGCTGTTTTCAGGCACGCTTTGACTTTTTCCAAGTCGATCGCTTCCGGTTCCACGCCGAACGCCACATTTTCCGCCACCGATCCGTTGAGCAGATAAATGTTCTGGGGCACGCAGCCGATCTGTTTCTGCCATGCGGGGAGGTTCTCCTGAATGTCGATCCCGTCCACGGTGACTTTTCCATCATCCGGCGTCAGGAAACCGGCAGCGATGTGCGCCAGCGTTGACTTGCCTGCGCCGGTGGTGCCGACCAGCGCCACTGCCTCCTGTCTGCCCAGCGTCAGACTGAATTTGTTCAGGATCTGCGGGGTTTCCGGGGTGTACCGGAAGGAGATATTTTCCAGTTTCAGTTCGTTCCGGAATGGGAGATCCGTTCCGTTTTCCGGGGCGGCTTTCTCCTGCGGGAAATCGGTCAGGTCCTTCGATAAAATATCGAACAAATGTTTGTATGTTCTCACGTGGAGCATGTTGTACTGGATCCGGGAGACACCGGGCATCAACCGCACGAATGCGGCGGCAAAAAAGGCGGCGCCCGCAGCGGTACTGCCGGAGAATGTTCTGCCGGAAAGGACTGCGATCACGATCACACCCATCAGCAGAATCACGCCGAAAGTTTCCATGGCGAACCGGGGCATCTGCCCGCAATCGGAGGATCGTTTCTGGCGGTCGGAACGGCGTTCCTGCATGTTGCGGAAACGCTTGTCAAAAAATTGCTGTGTGCGGGTGAGCCGGATCATTTCCAGTGAACCGAAGACTTGTCCCAACAGGGAGAACATGCCTTCCGCTGCCTCATGATTTTCCTTTCCATACCGTTCGATCCGGCGTTTGACCGGCAGATAGAACAGGAAAAATGCGATTATGGCAGTGATCAGCACGAAACATGCGGCGAGCGGTTCCATCAGCAGAACCGTGATCCCGATGACGGCGAATACACACAGTTCCGTCCAGACAAACAGCAGCGGCAGAAACAGTTCACAGGAGAACTCCTGCGCCCGGTTGATCCGTAAAGTCAGGGCAGAACTTTCCAGTCCGGTAAAGACCTGATACGGCACATTGATGTACCGTTTGAACAGTCGTTCTGCAATGTTGTTGGAAAGGCGCATGGCAAAGGCGGATTGCGCTTTGATCTGCAGCATGGCGAATACATTCTTCAGCAGATAGAAAAGTGCGATCCCGCCGGCACAGATATAAATGAACTGTTCCGGCGATCCTGCGCGGCTGAGCTGATACAGTCTGCTGAATACACCGGACCCCTCCTGTAGTGCCTGCGGATCGGTGAACGCCATCACAGCGGGCATGAGCATTGCCAGCCCTGCCAGTTCCAGAAAGGCGGCAAGGACCATCAATGCGAGCAGAAATACCGCCTGCCACTTGAGAGCGGGCGGAAGCAGGATTCGCAGTTTGTTCAGCAGTCCGATCATGTTATTTTGTGAGTTCAGAACACGGCTTCTGCAGAAGCCACTCCTTACTTGATGTCAAACGCGTGGATGTACGCTTTGTCTGCGCCCCAGGAGACTTCCGGGATCAGACGGATGGCGACGGCTTTTTTGCCGACGGGGATGCGGACCAGACGCTGGAAGTTGTCTTCCACGTATGCCACTTCCTGCCATTCGCCGCCGGGTACGGTCTGGATCTGGATGGAAAATTCCTTGATAAGGGTATCCGGCAGTTCCACATCCCAGCCGTTTTCGGGGTAGTAACATTCCAGACGCTTGATTGCCATATCCCGCACATTGCTGTCAAAGACCATGCGTGCTTCGGTGATCATTTCCGGCTGTTCAAAACGGTATTCCACCGCCTTGCCGAAATCGGTGACGAAACGGTAGGGTTCCAGTCCGGCATCCGGCACATTTTTCTGCAGTTCTTCCAGGGTGATTTCCTGATCGATCTTCTTGTCGAGACCGCGGTCGATCCCGTTGCGCAGGACTTCCGGATCGATCCCGTAAGAAACTTCTGCGGAAAGTGTTGCTTTTTTGGTAAGGTCGGACATCTTGCGGGCGTGCCACGGAATCCAGCAGTCATCATCCATGAGCGTTTCCTGCAGTTCGGTGATCTTTTCTTCGTAGATGCCCCGTGGGGACAGGTTGTACTTGACAGCAAGAGCCGCAGCCGTACCGGCGGCCTGACCGAGGATGGCACAGGTCCCCATGACACGGGTGGAACTCATTGCCATGTGAGTGGCGGAAATGTTTCTGCCGGCAAAGAACAGGTTGTCGATATTCTTCGAATAGAGAGACCGGTAGGGGATCCCGTAGGGCTTCGGTGCGGGGTGGAAAATGGTGGGTGCGCCGGGGTGATAGAATGCCGCCGGATGGTGGTCGTCCATGGACCAGCCGCCGTATGCGATCATGTCATCAAACTTGCCCTGCTTTTCCACATCGTTCTGGGTCAGGATATGGTCGCCGATGTACCGGATATTTTCCCGCTTTCCGGGGAGGACGCCGATCCATTCGATCTCAAAGTTTTTGGCAACGCCCTTGCTGCTGTTCTTGGTCAGATCCCAGACGCCGAAAATGATTTTCGCCAGTTCATCGCGGATTTCTTCTGCGTCAGCGATCGTATCCTGTTCCCCGCCGGTTTCCACCCACCAGAAGTTGTCGCGGGCGGCGATGGGGCGGTGATACCCCTTTTCCTCGAACACATGGGCGAAGGGCAGGGGTTCAAAAGGTTTATGCACGTTGGTGTGCTTGGTCTGGATCAGAATGGAGTTGCCCATGGTCTTATTGTCTGCCACTTCCGGGGCATGACTTTCATTGTACTCGCTTCTGGCTTCCCGACCGGCACGGAATTCGGCACCGGAGACCCGGAGAACGGAGTCGCCGGAACAGTCTGCAAAGAATTTTGCATTGATCGTGTACTGCTTTTGCGTGGTGAGCTGCCATGCATTGACCGCTTTGATGCGTGATCCATCCATTTCCACGCCATCGCAGGAGCAGTTCAGCAGCAGAGTCAGGTTTTTCTGACGCTGCACAAAATTGATCAGAATATGGTCCCAGATATTGTACTGGCGGGACGGATTGTAGCGCATATTTTCCAGCTGGATCTCTTCCAGAATACCGGTTTCCTTCAGGTTGATCCCGACTGCACCGCAGATCCACATACGGATCTCACTGGAGGCGTTCCCGCCGAGCATGGGGCGATCCTGTACCAGAACCGTTTTTGCACCATGGCGTGCCGCTGCAACAGCCGCACAGACACCAGCCATACCGCCGCCGACTACGCAGAAATCGGCATCGATCGTTACCTGTTGAAAAGATTTCATGTTCATTTGTGTTTACTCCTTAAATAAAACATGATCCCGTTTTTTGTTGACTTGCCTTATGCCAGAGTGTCGAGCCAGGCGCAGAGGTTTGCGGTGTAGACATCACCTTTTTCCGCCACCTGATCTTCATAGACTTCCTTGAGCAGTTCTTTGAGTTCATCCAGTGTGAGACTGTTGCCCATGAGCTCGCCGATGACCCGGAGCAGTTCATCCTGCGTGAAATCGTAATTTTCCGCTTTCATCAGATCGCTGATCGCATCCACGCTGGCGGCACTGCCGATGGCGTTACGGAAATCTTCATCGCTCATCATACACACACAAAATGCTTTTGCACTTTCAACGGACATGGTTCTTTTTCCTTCTGTTTTTATTTTTGATTGTGTTTGGATTATTCTTTGAATCGGAAAGTCCGGTTCGACCCCCGCTGGGGCAGTGGGGATGGAACGACTTTTTTGCCTTTCACAGCAAGCCGGATTTGCCGGACATATTCCTGCAACAGCGGATTTTTCCCTTTTGCAAGAACTTTATTCAATTTCGGTTCTATGGCTTTCAGTGCCCTTGCCGCTTCCGGTTCCCGGGCGTGTTCGAGCAGCGCCATATAGGCGGCGGAACGGACGGAATCGTGGTCAAACTGCCGTTTAGATCCTCCCACCCCGAACTGGATCCTGACATAGTCCTCGGTAATGATCTTCTGCAATTTTTTTACAGCAGTGGAAGAAAGTTTTTTCTGTGCGGAAAGAGAACGGATCGCTTCCAGACGGATCAACGGGAGTTCGTGGGTGTCGATGACCTGTTCCAGCTGTTTTATACTCTCTGCCGTACCGGTATTCCGCAACTTGAAATATTTCTGCTGCATGGCGGTAAATTCATCGGGCAGCCGGATTTCCGTATGGACAAGGAATTTTTTTCCGGAAAGGAACCGTTTTGCTGCCATCTTTTCCGGCAGGCAGGAAGATTTTGCGGATTTTTCATATTGTGCCGGATCGACCGATTTCCAGTCGATCCG
>JAGAPM010000060.1 GCA_017623265.1 Lentisphaeria bacterium
GTGTGCTCTTCCGATCTCCGGAGGGGACCATGATCCCGAACTGGTCTTTGGAGATCACTTTTTCCAGCGGGACGGGATCTCCTTTTTTCAACAGGATCATATTCTGTTGAGCTGCCAGCGGAATACAAAGGATCATGGCGCAGAAGAGCAGCACATGGCGGATCGGTTTTTTCAGCATACTTTTTATCTCCGTTTCGTACGGTTATGGGACCACTGGATAGTATAAACGCAATCCGCTGTTTTTCAAGTGCCGGAAGAGAAAAAGTTCTGAATTTTACACCCTCTTTTTATTCTGCCGTTTTTACATGAAAGACCGCCAACGCCTGACCGCGGAAATAATAAAATCCCCGTTCCGGTTCAATGAGGCCGTGCCAGATGCTTCCCGGAGGAACGAGGAGACCACGGATAAAAACCCGCTGCATCGTTCCGTTCAGATAGCCCACCGTGCCGTTCCGGTCAGGTGTAACGGCGTGAAATGTGATCAGTGACCCGCTCTCCTTTAACGGGTTCCACACATTTGCCGGCAGAGATTGACCCCGCTGAAGCAGATAATTCTGTAAATCGGCAAGCGATTGAGGCATCAGATCTCTGTATCGCACGGTGCGTACCATGATCCCCCAATCGCCATCGGTGCCGTCCGGTGGGTGAGTGACCATGTGGACCCGGGTGAACAGGGGTGTGACTTGGGTGATGTTGTAAAGTGTTTCGCCGTTTTTCAGGATCAGATCCAGCGCACGGCATGGTATTGCGGCGCACAGAAGCACCGCACACAGAAAGAAATATTTTTTCATAGGCTGTCCCCTCCTTTTTTGAGGTTAGACAGCCCCTTTCAGTTGTTGTTCAGAGGGAATCCCGTTCTTCTGCCCACTGACGGATCCGTTTTTCCGTGACCGCCAACTGGTCGCCCTGCAGCGATGTGATGAAGATACGGAAATATTCTTCCCAGATCTCATGAAGCAGCCGGATGAAACCAACCCGTTCTTCCAAACGGGCATTCAGTTCCATTTCTTCGCCTTCCGGCAGGGAAAGCCCGGTGAATGCAAAGGTATCTGCATCAAAAGTGAAGGTCCATTTTTCTGCATCGTTACGGGCGAGGATGATTTTGGCTTTTCTCAATTTTTTACCGACCTGAAGTGCCGCTTTGGCTTCGGCAGAAGAGAGCGGATTTCCTTTTTTGACCACGCTTTCACCCGCACCGCAGAGTTCCGGATCCTTCGCCTTGGCAGGTGAAAACGCAAAATTCAGCGGTCCCATGACGGAGATCGCAATGTTGCCGAATTTTTCCGACCGGCAGACAAACGGATCTTTTTCGGAGCAGTACCAGAGCCAGGTGAGGAAATCACGGCCGGGCATGGGTTCATCTTCCGTACCTTTTTCTGCGGTGAATTTCAGAGAGGGAATATCCGCTTCCGTTCCGTTGAACAGCTTGATCATCAATTCGTTGGGCGAAATGGGAGTCGGTTCCACACTGACCGCACGGAGAAATTCCGCCACGAAAACGTCGAACGACGCTGCGGAGCTGCCGCCGAAGTAAAGAACATTGCTTACCCGGTCCACGATACAGGGGGTGGCGGAGATGCTGGGCGGCATCTTCATCAGATTTTTCTCGATCGCCTCTTCCTTGATCTGCGCGCGTTCCTTTTTGGTGAGAACGATTTTATCCGATGCCTGCATCAGCGCCAGTTCCTCCCGACGGCAGATGGCATTCAGCAGTTGAGTGGGGATCTTGCGTTCCGCTTTCCGCAAGTTGATGTAAAGATGTCCCCCGCAAATGCAGGTGGCATCATCGATTTTTGTTTCCAGCAGATGTCTGCCGCTGACCCAGCCGAGGACAGCTTCCTGTTTCACATCATCCAGCATGCCGCCTTTGTATTTGGCGAAACATTCAAGAAAATTTTCCGGCAGTTCGCCGTTGAGGGGACAGATCATAAGTGCGGTTGAACCGGTTTCAAAAGACATGATAACTTCTCCTTATTTAAGATATAACTATTACATTCCGAGCGCTTTACGGAGTTCGATCTGAAATTCCTGAATATCCTGTTCGTCCGGCTGACCGCTGGCATTGTCCAGACCCAGTCTGCCGGTTTGATCCACGTACCAGTCCGCCGTAACACCGGACCCGAAAGAAACAGAGCCGGACATAGCAAAACCGGGTCTCTGGATGGGGCTGACCGTGACGGTGGTCGCACCGCGGACTTTTTCTCCGCCTGCCGGTGCGGGTGTTTCAGCGGGTGCCGCCGGAGTTTCTTCCGTCTTCTTATCTTCCGGTGCGGGAGCGGGTGCTTCAGCAGCCGCTTTTTCAGCTTCTTTCTTTGCCAGCACCGATTCGATCTCTGCAGCAAGAAGTCTCAATTCCATAAAACGGATTTTCACGCCTTGTGCGGACAAGGCATCCTGGATCGCAGTCAGGCTCAAGCCTTCTGCGGTTTTATCTGCAATAAACTGTTTGATCTCTTCCTGTGTCATGATTGGTTCTCCCTGTAAGTATTGTTTGCGTCAAAAATTTCATGGGTAATGTAACACCGGATCCGGATTTTGCAAGGTGCAGGAATAAAAAAAGATCCGGTATGATGCAGTATCCTTTTAAAAACTGCAGCTACAGAAAACAGCTCAAAAAACTTCGCATTTTTTCACCCGGAAAAATTTTTGAAAAAAATAAGTGCAGCGGGGTTGAAAAGTCTTACAGATATGCTACCGTAAAAGCGGCGTGAACGCCATGTGCAGAAAACCCGGAACAACGCAAAAAAGGAGGAAAATCGATGCGCTGTCGTACCAACATGATCAAAGAACATCAATTTCTGGAAAACGGGGAAAATCCGGAACCCACATCCGCCATGCTCGAAGGCGTGTTATTGCTCAGTATAGCACTTCTGCTGCTCCTTTTCGGATTGGCGATCCTGTTTTCCACTTCGGCAAGCACTGCCGGAGTCACGCTGTTTTTCAAACAGACGATCTGGGCTGTTTTCGGACTTTCTGCCGGAGGGTTGTGTGTGTTGCTCGGATACCGTTTCTTTTCCAATCACAGCCTGCTGCTGCTGATCCTGCTTGTGATCCTGCTGCTGCTGCCCATCACTGTGA
>JAGAPM010000061.1 GCA_017623265.1 Lentisphaeria bacterium
CGATACTGGAAATGTTCACGATCTTGCCGTCCCGGTTCTTCATCAGGGGGTGGATCGCAGCCTTGATAAAGTTGAATGTACCTTTCAGGTTCACAGCGATCACAGCATCGAAATCCTGTTCGCTCATGCGCATGAGCAAGTTGTCCTTGGTGATGCCGGCGCAGTTCACGAGGATATCCAGCTTGCCGTACTTGTCCAGAGTCGCCTTCACAGCGGCTTCGGCATCTTCCATTTTGGCAACGTTTGCCGCAAGAGCCATTGCGTCGTAACCGTTCGCCTGGAATTCTGCCGCGGTAGCTTCTGCGACTTCCTGCATGATGTCCACCATCACCACAGCCGCACCTTCTTTTGCAAGACGTTCACAGATTGCCTTGCCGATTCCGCGAGCTCCGCCGGTCACCAGCGCAACTCTGCCTTCGAGTGTTTTTGTCATTCTTCTTGCCTTTCTGTTTTTGAACAGGGGTTCGGTAAAGTTCTTTTCAAAGCGTAGTCTTATTCCGCGGCAAATTTGTCCAGTTCATCCATGCAGGAGACATTGAACAGCTTTACATCGGCGACCGTTCTGCGGACCAGCCCCGTCAGCACGTTGCCGGGTCCGAATTCAATAAATGCATCTGCGCCCGTTTTTGCAATGATATCCCGCACGCAGCCTTCCCAGCGGACACTGCCGGCAACCTGTGTGATCAGGTTCGGCTTGATCGCATTTTCATCTTCCACAATGGCACCGGTCACGTTCTGTGCGACGGGGAACTTGAGGGGAGAAACGGGGACTTCATCCAGCACCGGCTTGAGGGCTTCACCGGCAGACGCCATGAGACGGCTGTGGAAACCACCCGCCACATTCAACACCAGCGCACGCTTTGCACCGGCAGCCTTGATATCGGCAGCAGCTTTTTCCACCAGTTCCTTCGGACCGCTGATCACGGTCTGACCGGGGCAGTTGTAGTTTGCCACATCAATATCGTACTGTTTGCAGACGGAATCGATCACATCATCTTTGCCGCCGATGATACTTGCCATGGCGCCATCCGTCTGTTTGCAGGCTTCATCCATGAAACCGCCGCGTTTGGTGACCAGTTTGAGACCGTCAGCGAAAGTGAAGTATCCGGCGGAAGCGAGGGCAGCATATTCGCCCAGGCTCAAACCGGCAGCCGCCACGGGAGCGGGCGCATCCGGATAACGTTCTTTGAATGCGGCAAGACACGCCATAGACATGGTGTAGATCGCACTCTGGCAATAGATACTGCTGGTGAGCTTTTCGCCCGGGCCGTTAAAGCAGATGTCGCTGATGGAGTAGCCCAGGACCGCATCGGCTTCGTCAAAGACAGCCTTGGCGGCGGCACTGTTTTCATAAAGATCCCGGCCCATGCCGACGCTCTGTGCGCCCTGACCGGAAAAGATCCATGCGAGTTTCATCGTTTGTTTCTCCATTGGTTTGGATTCAGATTTTTCGCTCGATTTCTTAATATAGCACTATTTTGTGATTTTTCAAGATTGCCGTAAAAGTGCGATTTCCCGGGCATATCCTTCCAAAGTATCGTGAGGCGTTTCCAGAATAAAGGGCAGCTCTTTCAACTTGGGATGAGTCACGATCCGGCGGATCGCCTCCAGCCCCAGCGTACCGGCGCCGATCTTTTCATGCCGGTCTTTGTGACTGGCGAAAGGCTGCATGCTGTCGTTCAGGTGAATGGCTTTCAGCCGGTCCAGCCCCACGACACGGTCGAACTCCGCCAGTACGGAATCCAGATCGTTCACCACATCGTATCCGGCGCAGTAAATATGGCAGGTATCAATGCAGACGCCCAGTTCATCGCCCCGTTCGGCACGGTCTATGATCTCTTTCAGTTCCTCGAATTTTGA
>JAGAPM010000062.1 GCA_017623265.1 Lentisphaeria bacterium
ACGCTGAAACAGGCGAGCCAGAACAGCGTGAAGATCACGATCAGCAGCTTCACAGACAACGTGAAAGTTGCCAAGTATTATGTGTATGTGAATGGCACGAAAGTTGCCACAACCACTTCAACGACCTACACTTACACACAGAGCGCCAACTTCACCACCAGCAAGTTGACCTTTGCGGTGAAAGCGGTCGACACCACCGGCAACGTGTCTGTGTCCAAGAGCGCCGCCTTCGCAGCGAAGGTCCGTGTCTCCGGCAAGGCGACCAACTTGTCCACGGTCCTGACATGGACCAAGCCGACGATCAGCGGCACACTCAAGCGGTACGAGATCACGGTCAGCGGCAAAAAATATACCAGCACCACGAACAAGATCACGATCAAGGGGCTGGCAGTCGGCACCCGCTCGGTCACGATCAAAGCGATCAACACCAGCAACCAGTCCAAGACGGTCTGCAGCGGCGAACTGATCAAGGTGGTTGCGGCGACTGTGAACAAGACCATCAGCGGCATCACCGACGGCGTGAAAGATGTCGACGGTATCACCGGCAGCGCAGCAAACGACATTGTCACCTTCCAGAAAGACCGCGATTTCAACCTGTTGAGCGATATTTCCCTTGGCAGCGGCGATGACAAACTCATCATTCCGACCGCTGATGACTGCCCCGGTATTGCTTTCGAGAATGGCGCCGGAATTGATTTCGGAGCAGGCAACGATACGCTGGATCTTGGCTCTCATGTATGCTTTGGATACTCCGATCGGATGGTCGCTGAAGGCTTTTCATGGGAAGATCTTGTTGCCGGAACGTTGAATTTCGGTACTGGGAACGATATGTTCCGGATGCGTGAGGTTTCAGAGTGCAGCGCAAAATCCATTTCCTTCGGTGATGGAAACGACACGCTGCAGCTGGATCATAACGCATGGCTGGATCTGAATGAAGGAGATGGTAAGATCCTGTTCGGTGCCGGTTACGATAAACTGATTCTGGGTGACAGCTCTGAACTCGAAGCCAGTAACACCCTGACCCTCGACTTCGGCAGCGGCACGGACACGATGACCTTCAACGGTGATATGCAGATCTTTGCCGATCAGCTTGTCATCACCGGTCTGGAAAACATCACGGGCAGCGGCAGCCTTGTTCTTGTTGATGGTTGCACGCTCGATGATGAGACCAAAGCCAAGTTCGAACAGGCCGGCATTTCCGTGACCCTCGCCTGATTCCGCAGAATAGCAACATCAAAAATAACCGGAGCTGGTGCAGACATGATCCGCATCAGCTCCAGTTTCTTTATTAGGGATGGAAAAAGGATGAATAGCCCCCTGTGCCAGTCAGTGGGGTGCGGAGTCAAGTTCTGCTGGATCCACCATTTTTTATCTCGTTTATCTGGGAATAAACGCGTTGCAAAGCGTCTTGCATCTGGCTTTTGCTGAAACGGTGTGCCCGGTAGATTGGAGGAGGCATGGAGCAGAAAAATTTGTCATAATCAAACTTGCAGGATTTTTCCATAAAGCAGTCGCAGGTTTGACATTGGTCCGTCAAAGGTTCTCTGATCACTAAAATGATTTCGTCCGCCTTGTGAAAACAACGGATCGGAATAAAAATATCGGAACATTCCGGAATTCCGCAATAAGAGCAGCAAAAGGGGAAATAATCTCCCGGCTTCTTCAGCATATCCTCAAATTCAGAGAATTCCATACCATCGCCGCCCAAATGTTCCCCGTTGATGTAACACTGGTTCCAATAATCTTTCCCGTTGATCTCTGTGACACCGTACAAGGTAGTCAGTGGTGAAGATGTGACCGGTTTGATTGAAAAAACGATCGTTTCAAGTTCATGCTTTTTCATAATGTCTTTTTTCCTTTGTTAAATCCGGAACGATTGATAAAACTGCAGCCCAAACACTGCCGATCTCATTTTTTCTGTCGTCCATTTCTATCTCCTGATAATTCTTTTACATACCGGATTTTATTCCTTACATACCGCCAAAAGCGCCGGAAACAACTCCGGTGTGATATAATCCAAAGCACCTTTTCCCTGATCATCAACTGCCTTCAGATCGCAGCCATGTGCTTTCAGAATCGTAACGACGGGCAGGGGATCATCCAGCCAGTCCAGCGCTGTGAGCAACGGCGTTTGACCGAAATCGTTGCGAGCCTCTATATCCGCTCCATTTGCAATGAGATGAGGGATCATGATTTCGGGGTATTTTCCTTTGACTGCATAGAAGAGAGGCGTTTCTTTGTATTCATCTTTTGCATTGATATCTGCCCCGTGCATCAAAAGCAGATCAATGTTTTCCGTGTGAGAATTGTGCCACGCAGCCGCATGGATCGGTTCTTCATTCTGCATACCCGGAGTTTCATGAATGTTGCCGATTTTTAATGCCGGAATAAGTTCGTCCGGTGTACAGTTGTCTTCCAACAGCATTGTAAGACAGATGTTTCTGATTTTACGATCCATTTTTCATTTTCTCCTGACTGCCCGGAAAAGTTGCCGCTCTTCAGACCTTACATACGAAGCATCGGCGAATATCGTGTTCGCCGGTCAGAATACGGCATTAACTTCATTTTTGCTTTAGTATAACATCGGCAAGTGGACTTCTTGTGTCCGTGTAAAAGAATTTTTGAAAAAAAACAGTCTTTTTTTGATCCGGGATAAAAAAACTTTTGGAGCCGGGGGGAATCGAACCCCCGTCCTGAGATGACATCCTGACGGTGTCTACATGCTTATTCCGCACTTGAATGTTTTGCGTCTCTCAGCTTAGCCGGCGGACTGGCGGCTTTGGGACTGCTCCGGCTGAAATCTCGCTATCGGGCCGCCAGATAGAGCCTTCAAGCCAGATCGCTGTCCGCGCTTCGTTCCCTTAGCGTTCGTCAGGGAGGAAACGTCGCCGCAACTTAGGCAGCGAGAGCGTACTCTTCGTTCGCTGTTATTTTTTTGACCGATGATTAACGAGGCCAACGATCATCCTCGGCATGCAACCGGCATTCAGCACATCCAGTCGAAACCGGAACGGCCCCATAATGCAAGTCTACCTAATATAGCACAAATCGACAAAATTGCAAGGAAAAAAGTTTCCGCTTTTTGTGACTTTGTCAAAATGTGGCGGAAGTGCGTTGAAAAATCGGGAAAACGGGTTATTGTATGAAACAAATAACCGTGTTGAACCGCAAAAGGATTTTTTTATGGACTGTAATGATATTTTCAAGATTCTGACCGCAAAGCTGGTCTCCGCAGAAGAAGGATGGAAACTCGAAACCCGGACGGAAAATCCGGAACCGGGCATCGGATTGATTCATCTCCGCCTCACTGCAGAACAGGCACAAGTTCCGCCGAAAACCGAGATCGTATGGCGTGTGCCGCAACAGGATATCCATGTTCGCTGGACACCGGTCAGCGGCTTCCAGAAGTCGATCCCGCCGGACTGGGGCGCCGGAGTCACGGCAAACCTTGCGGAAAGTGCGCCGGTGGTGGCATTTCTCAATCTGAAGGGGGAAAACCGGATGACCGTTTCCGTGGAGGAAGCCATGCGCCCGGTCGTTCTTTCTGCGGGGTACAGCGAGGAAGAAAATACCGTTATCATGAAAGTTACGCTGTTTTCCCAGCCGGAATCGCCTCTTGCGGAATACGAAACAACGATCCGGCTTGATCTGCGTTCCTGTTTTTACGGGGAGTCGATCCGGGATGTTTCGGCGTGGTTCGCCGCAATGGAAAAATACCAGCCCGCAGCCGTTCCGGAGGCGGCGTTCGATGCCCTTTACTCCACCTGGTACAGCTATCATCAGAACCTGTTTGATCACGAACTGGAGGCGGAATGTGCCCTTGCCGCGCAAGCCGGATTGAAGGGAGTGATCGTGGATGACGGCTGGCAGACCGATGACAACAACCGGGGCTATGCGTTCTGCGGCGATTGGGAAGTGACCCAAAAGCGTTTCCCCGATATGAAAGCCCATGTGGCAAAGATCCATGCGCTGGGAATGAAATACATCCTCTGGTACTCCGTGCCGTTCATGGGCTACGAAAGCAAAAATTACAGCCGGTTCGCCGGAAAGTATCTGTTCAATATTGACGGTCTGAAAACCTCCGTGCTGGACCCCCGCTTTCCTGAAGTCCGGGAGTTTCTGATCAATACTTATGAAACGGCGATCCGGGAGTGGGATCTGGACGGCTTCAAGCTGGACTTTATCGACTCCTTCCGGTTCCGCGGGGCAGATCCAGCCATCGCAGAAAATTATGCGGGGCGTGACATCCTCTCCCTGCCGCTTGCGGTCGATACGCTGCTTTCGGACGTGATGGCGCGTCTCCGGAAGCTGAAGCCGGAGATCCTGATCGAGTTCCGTCAGAGCTATATCGGCCCTGCGATCCGGAAGTACGGCAATATGTTCCGGGCGGCAGATTGTCCGGCGGACGTGTTGTCGAACCGGGTCCGGACGCTGGATCTTCGTTTGCTTTCCGGCAGTACCGCTGTTCACTCTAGATCGGAAGAGCACA
>JAGAPM010000063.1 GCA_017623265.1 Lentisphaeria bacterium
CCTGCTCGTTCTGTTCTTATCAGGCGAGCATTATTCCCATCCACCACTGTATCTGCAACTATATCCCCGGTCTGCTGGATCTGGGGGAAAATGCGGATATTCTGGCGCTGATCGCACCCCGTCCGCTGGTCATTGTCAACGGCAGGGAGGACAACATCTTCCCGCTGGATGCGGCGCAGTACGAGTTTGCCCGCCTTCACGCCCGCTATCAGGAGCTGGGCGCCGGGGAAAACTGCGTCCATGTGATCGGCGATGGCGGACACCGTTTCTATGCGGAACCGGCGTGGAACGCCATGCTGCCCCTTTGGAATCACTGACCATCAATAATGTTCCATATTTTAGTCATCAACAAACAAGGAGTACAATGATGAATAAGATCGAACTGAAATTGAATCCTGCCGCCCCCTGCGGTGTGATCCGTAACATTCTGGGGATGAACAACTCCCCGCGGATCAATTCAGCTGCCCGTGAAGCGAGTGAGATCGCTCTCTTCAAACAGATCAATCCCGGCCGTACCCGGTATCATGATCCCTCGTTGGAAAATCCCGGCTATGCGCTGGTCAATATTTCCCAGATCTTCCCCCTGTTCCATGCGGATGAAAATGATCCCCGGAACTACAATTTCAAAGCGACGGATTACTATCTTTCTCTGGCTGCATCCTGCGGCACGGAACTGGAGATCCGTCTGGGTGAAGACATCGAACACAGCCGGGAACATTACAAGGTCCTGCCGCCCCCCGATCCGGGAAAATGGGCGCGGATCTGCCTGAATATCATCCGCCATTACAACGAAGGCTGGGCGGACGGTATGCACCTGGGGATCCGTTACTGGTGCGTGTGGGAAGAACCGGACAACCCGAAACTTTTTGACGGACCTTATGAAAAATATCTGGAGCTTTACAGCGTGGTCGCCAAAGCGATCAAAAAGGAATTTCCTGACCTGAAAGTGGGCGGTCCGAATACCATGGGTGCCGGAGTTACGCTGGAACAGTTCTTCCGTCACTGCCGCGATACGGAAACGCCGGTGGACTTTGCCGAGTTTACCATTTATACCCGTGATCCGCAAGTCCTTCTGGACCAGTACGCCAAACTGGAAAAAATCGCCCGTGAATACGGATTCCCCAATACGGAATTGTGTCTTTCCGAGCTGCATTACGGACCGTTGAGCTGGGATTTCAGCATCCCCGGCGTGCTTGATTCTTTCTACAATGCAGAAAGTGCAGCATTCACGACATACATCTACACAAAACTGCTGGATACTTCCCTCAGTATGGGCTTCTATTACGCTTGGGCATGTTCGATGTGGGGCGTTACGAAAGGCAACGGCGGACGGGTTTTTCTGCCGGTGGGACACGGTCTTGCCTACTTTGCGGAAATGGCACGCTGTAAAGCCCGCCTGATGCCAGAGATCTCCAATCCGTCCGACGATACGGCGTTTCTATGCGGCGTAACGGAGGAAGGCACGGTTAAGGTCATGGTCTCGTTCTTTAAGGCACATAATTCGGATGTCGTTTTCCATGTTCCGGGAAAGACCACCTGCCGGATGCGCCGGATCGAAGACAACGAACCCGACCCGCAGGCGGTCAGCGAACTCAAGCCCAGAGAAGACGGCTCTTTTGCCGTGTACTTCGAGGCGGGCGGGAACGCAGTCTTCCTGTTTGAATTTGCCTGATCGGAAGCGCCCCGGGGATCAGCTCCCCGGGGTTTTAAGCACTGTATGCAAAGAAAAGGCTGAATTTTTCCATAATTTTTGAAATCCGGTTTGATTTTTGCCCGATTATGCGCTAAATTAAAAGATACCTGCAATGTCTTTGTATGTGTGCCCTGGTAGCTCAGAGGATAGAGCAACTGCCTTCTAAGCAGTGGGTCGTGGGTTCGATTCCCTCCCGGGGCACCATTTTTTACCTTGATTTCTCCGACATTAAATTCCGCCTTTCCTGAAGATCATCCGCAAGTAAATGCAAGCCCGGATCCAGAGGTGTGGAAAAGTCCGTAAACCGGCGGTACAGGGGAGTGGTCAATCAAAGAGGGAAAGCTGCAGTGAGGTGTCGTCCGGATCTTCTCCGGCGGCGATGCGCTGTTTGCGGGAGGGCTGACGCTTTTTGACGGTGTACTTTCCGGTTGTTTCTTTCGCCAGCATGATGGCGGGCAGACCGGCTTCCCCGATGGCATTTTCTTCCAGATTGACCAGAATTTCCCGGGCACGGGTAATGACTTCTTCCGGCAGACCGGCAAGTTTCGCCACGTGGATCCCGTAGCTCTTGTCGGCTGCGCCCGGCACGATCTGACGCAGGAATACGATCTGATCGCCATACTCCCGGACCGCCACATTGTAGTTATTGACGCCCCGGCGGGTCAGCGCCAATTCCGTCAGTTCGTGGTAATGGGTGGCGAACTGGGTGCGGCAGACGGGATGATCCAGCAGATATTCCGCCACCGCCCACGCAATGGAAAGTCCGTCGAAGGTACTGGTGCCGCGTCCGATCTCGTCCAGG